>JBDSMV010000074.1:0-16509 GCA_039915715.1 Rubrivivax sp.
CAGGTTGGCTTTGCGGCCCTCGTCGTCGCGCGTGATGCGCAGCGGCACGCCGAGCGTGCGCAGGTGGTCGGCGATGCACTCGATCAGCGCCAGGTTGGGCTCGCGGCTGACGGTGTTGAAGCGCACCAGGCGCTGCGCCCATTCGAGTGCGGCAGCTGACAGGAAAACCGAGTGTTGGGCGGATTCGTTCATTGCGGCAATGTAGCTGCGGCGTCAGCACCGTGCAGGAACGGGACAATCGCGCCATGAAGGCTCCGACCCCGCGCCGCGCCGGCGCTGCCGCACCCACCTCGCCGGCCGGCCAGGCGGTCGCGCGGGCGCACTGGGAGCAGGGCCTGGCCTTGAGCAAGGCAGAGCGCTGGCCCGAAGCCGCACGTGCCTTCGGTCGTGCCGTGCGCGCGCAGCGTGACGAGCCCCGCTACTGGCTCAACCTGACGCATGCGCAGCGCCGCGCCGGGGCGTTGGCCCGCTCGGTGGCCGCCGCACGACGCTGCCTGCAGCTGCAGCCGACCCACCCCCTGGCGTTGCGGCTGGCGGGGGTGTGTCTGGTGTTGCTGAACCGCCATGCCGAAGCCGTGGGCGTGTTCGAGGCCCTGGAGGCCAGCGGCCAGACCGATGCCGACGCCACGCTGCTGCAGGCCTCGTCGCTGCTGGCGCTGCTGCGCCACGAAGATGCGGCCGAAGTGTTGACCCGGCTGCTGGCCCGTGAGCCGGAGCGGGCCAGGGCGCACGCGCTGCTGGCAGACTGCCATCGCGAACGGGGCCACCGCCGCGAGGCTGCCGGGTGCATGCAGGCGGTGATCCGGCTCGAACCCGCCAACATCGAAGCCCATGCCCGGCTCGCATTCGAGCGCCGCCATCTGGCCGACTGGCAGGACTTCGATGCCAGCCTGGCGCAACTGCAGTGCTTGCTGCAGGGCATCGACGGAGGCCCGCCGCGGGTCACGGCCGCGTTCACGCTGTTGTCGCTGCCGCTGGGTCCGGCGTTGCAGCTGCGGGCCGCGCGCAGCGAGGCGCAGGCGATGGTGCAGGGCGTGCAGCCATTGCCTGAGCGGATGTTCGACGCTCGCCACTCCAGCGGCCGCATTCGGATCGGCTGGCTGTCGCACGACTTCCGCAACCATCCGGTGTCGCAGCTGCTCGCACCGGTGTTCGAGGCATTCGACCGCAGCCGTTTCGAGCTGGTGCTGTACTCGATCGGGCCCGACGACGGCTCGGCATTGGGCCGCCGCGTGCGGGCCGCTGCCGGCCGCGTCGTCGACCTCAACGCGCTGTCGGACCTGCAGGCCGCGCAGCGCATCCGCGCCGATGGCATCGACCTGCTCGTCGACCTGATGGGCCACACCCACGGTCAGCGCCTGCCGATCCTGGCGCACCGGCCGGCGCCGCTGCAGGTCGCCTACCTCGGCTACCCAGGCAGCACCGGCGCCGACTGCATCGACTACCTGATCGGCGACGCTGTCGTGACGCCGCTGGCGTCGGCGTCGCTCTACAGCGAGAAGCTGGCGCTGCTGCCGGGTTGCTTTCAGCCCAACGGGCGCGACCGGCCGCTGCCGGCCGATCTTTCGCCATCGACGCGCGCGGCTGAGAGAGTCGCAGCCGGGCTGCCGGCAGACGCAGTCGTGCTGTGCGCCTTCAACCATGCCTACAAGATCACCCCGCTCACCTTCGATGTCTGGTGCCGCGTGATGCGCGCGGTGCCGCAGGCGGTGCTGTGGCTCAAGGACGCGGGCGACGAGTTCCGCACCCACATCGGCGCCGAAGCCGTGGCGCGCGGCATCGACCCGGGCCGCATCGTCTTCGCCGCCCGGTTGCCTGTGGCCGAACACCATGCCCGCCTGGCGCTGGCCGATGTGTTCGTCGACACGGGGCCCTACAACGCCCACACCACGGCAGCCGACGCACTGTGGGCCGGCGTGCCGGTGGTGACCTGCCGCGGCGAGTCGTTCGCGTCGCGGGTGGCGGCGAGTTGCCTGGCGGCGGCGGGTCTGGCCGAGCTGGCCTTCGATTCGGTCGACGGCTACCAGGCGGCGATCGTGAATCTGGCCCAAGACCCGGCGCGGCTGGACGCCTTGCGCCGGCATCTGCAACAGCAGCGGCTGCAACTGCCGCTGTTCGACACCGCGCGCTACACGCACAACCTGCAGGCGCTGCTGGCGCGCATGGTGCAGCGCTGGCGTGACGGCCTGCCGCCCGACCATCTGCTGCCCGAGGCCCCGCCATGACATCGTTTGCTGCGCCGATCACCCCGGCCGCGATCCGCGCCGCCGCCCGGCGCATCGCCACCGACGTGCGCCGCACCCCGTTGCTGCGCCTGCCCGGTGGCGCGCTCGGTGTCGACGTGGCCCAGTTGTGGTTGAAGCTGGAGCACCTGCAGGTCGGCGGCAGCTTCAAGGCCCGCGGCATGTTCAACCGCATGCGCTCGCAGCCGTTGCCGGCGGCCGGTGTGGTGGTGGCTTCCGGTGGCAACGCCGGCATCGCGGTGGCGACGGCAGCGCGGGCCCTGGGCGTGCGATGCGAGGTCTTCGTGCCCGAGATCGCGAGCCCTGCCAAACGCGCGGCACTGGCCGCGCTGGGCGCACACACCGTGGTCGGGGGCGCTGCCTACGCCGACGCGCTGGCCGCCTGCCTGCAGCGCCAGGTGGACACCGGTGCGTTGCTGATGCATGCCTACGACCAGATCGAGGTCGTCGCCGGTGCCGGCACGCTGGCCGCCGAGATCGAGGCCGAAGCCGGCCTGCCTGACCGGGTGCTGGTGAGCGTGGGCGGCGGAGGCCTGATCGGCGGCATCGCATCATGGTTCGAAAGCCGCACGCGGGTCGAAGCGGTCGAACCCGAGGGCGCACCGACCTTGCATGCCGCACGCGCGGTGGGTCATGCGGTCGATGTGGCGGTGGGCGGCATCGCCGCCGACGCGCTCGGTGCGCGCCGCATCGGCGACATCGCCTGGCAGGTGGCGCAGCGCCATGTGGCTGCCAGCCATCTCGTCGGCGACGACGCGATTCGCGCCGCGCAGTTGCAGCTGTGGCAGGCGCTGCGAATGGCGGTCGAGCCGGCTGCCGCGCTCGGCTTGGCGGCGCTGCGCAGCGGGGTGGTGGTGCCGCGACGCAACGAAGTCGTGGCGCTGGTGCTGTGCGGCGCCAACTTCGACCCGGCCGCCATCGCCAGCTCGCCTGGCGACCCGACTTCGTTGCAGTGACCGGGATCTCGCGGCAGTGATCGGTGAGTGTCGAGCCTGCGACCGGCCACCCGACCGGGCCGGGCCGCCGCTGTCGATCACGAGCGCTCTGCGCCGCGGGTCAACGGCTGTCGTTCAAGGCCCAGTCGTAGTCCAGATACCCGACCGGCACCTGCTTGCTGCGCACGCGTTCGCGCCCGGCAGCAGCGTCGGTCAACTGCTCGGCATGGCTCGCGAAGAAGCCTGGCAGTGACTCGACGCCCTTGTAGCCGTGCTTGAAGTCGTCGCCGTACCAGTCGAAGATCCTCGACACCAGCAGTTTGTCGGCGGCCGCGTCGTAGCGGTTGCGGCTCTTGTCGGACAGGAAGCGAACGACCTGCTCATCGAGCTGGGCGTCGAGCCGGTCGGCGACGAAGGCTTCTTCGCGCAACATCGGACAGCCGATCGATGCGCAGTTGACGGCGAAGTGCACCCGCGGGTCGTCGTAGCGGCCCTTGGCGCGCAGGTTCTCGTGCTCGATCTCGTCCAGCGACATCGTCTGCCCCAGCAACGGCACGAACTGCTTCTTCCACGGGCTGCTGAAGAGGCTGCCCAGATCCTTGATCGACTTCAGCTTCGGGTAGCCGGTCAGCACCAATTCGACCGTGAAGGCGTTGTAGGCGTTGATCAGGAAGGCCATCTGCCGGGCCTTGCCGAAGCCGTTGAACGCCTTGGCCGAAACTGCTGACAACGAGCCTGTATAGGCCTTCAGCGCCGCATGATCGGCTGCCATGGCGGCATAGTCGACGCGGGACGCCTGGCCGCCGTCGATCAGCCTGACATGCTTTTTCAACAACGCCGTCCAAGCGGCATGGCTGTGGTCGAAAGACTGGGCACGTGCCATTGAGATCGGACCGAAGGCCAGCGCGATGCCCGCCATTGCAGCCAGCGCGGTGCGGCGCGGCAGCAGGGAGTCTGCGGCCACTGAGGGCCGAGCGAGGAACCGAGTGGGGTTGGGCATGGTGCGATGGCCAGGGCCGCAGTTGGCGGCCAATCGAGCTGGAACAGCTTATCAGTCGCATGCCGCGCGCCGGTCTTACCAACCCACGGAGACAAGCGGCCTGCACGCAGCGCCTTCGCGGGGCCTGGGGTGCGGCAGGTACAGTGCCCCCCGGCAATGGACAAGCACAGCGGCCCGAAGCACCGATGGCACGCGGCCGAGCAGGGCTGGGCGCTGGACCTGTCCGGCGATTGGCGGGGCGCGCGGGCATTGTCGCTGTCGGAGCCGCCGCCATCGGTCGCAGCTGCCGCAGTCGCCGCGCCGGTCACGTTGGCGGTGCGTGCGGCAGGGCTGGAGGCCTGGGACACGGGCCTGATCGCTGCACTGCACGATCGCCTGTCGCCGCTGGTTCGGGCAGGCGTCGTCGTCGACCTGCAGGCGCTGCCTGCCGACCTGCGCTCGGTGTTGGAGCTGTCGCTGCCGAGCCCCGGCGGCACACCACTGCCGCTGCCCCCGACACCGGTGCGCGGGCTGGCCTTGCTGGGCACTCGCGTGCAGGCCGGCGCCAGCGAAGCGCTCAAGACCGCGGCCTTCCTGGGCGAGGTGTTGATGGCGTTCGGCCGCCTGCTGCGCGGCACCAGCGGCATGCGCTTCGGTGAGCTGATGCGCCAGATCGACCAGACCGGCCCGCTGTCGTTGCCGATCGTCGGCCTGACCTGCTTTCTGATCGGATTGATCCTGGCCTACATGGGGGGTGCCCAACTCGACCGCATCGGTGCCCAGACCTTCATCCCCGGCGTGGTCACGGTCGGCATGGTGCGCGAGCTGGCCGGGTTGATGACCGGGGTGATCCTGTCGGGGCGCATCGGCGCGGCCTTTGCCGCGCAACTGGCGACCATGAAAGCCGGCGAGGAGATCGATGCGCTGCGGGTGCTGGGGGTGGACCCGATCGACGACCTGGTGCTGCCGCGGGTGCTGGCACTGCTGCTGGTGGCGCCACTGCTGATCGCCTATGCGGCCGTCGTCGGCATGGTGGCCGGGATGCTGGCGTCGATGGCTGCCTATGGATTGCCGGCCGCGGAGTACGTGCACCAGAGCCTGCGGGCCATCACCTGGACCCATCTGTGGATCGGGCTCTTCAAGGGCACGCTGTATGCGGGGCTGGTGGCGCTGGCAGGCTGCCGCGAAGGCCTGGACGCGGGGCGCGATGCGCGTGCCGTCGGGCAAGCCACCACCACCGCAGTCGTCAAGTCGCTGGTGTGGATCGTGATGGCGGCCTGCCTCACGACCGTGGTGTTCCAGAGCTTCGGGTTGTGATGGACGTCGCTGCTGCCGCATCACAAAGGGCGCCGCAGGGTGCACTGTCCGTGGCGCCGGTCAGCGCCGCCGGGTTGACCGTGGCGCATGGCGAGCGTGTGGTGCAACAGGGGCTCGATTTCGAGGTTCGTCGGGGCGAGATCTTCGTCGTCATCGGCGCCAGCGGTTGCGGCAAGAGCTCCTTGCTGCGGCACCTGATCGGCTTGCGCCGGCCGGTGGCGGGGTGCATCCGCATCGACGGCCAGGACCTCTACGCCGGCGACGAAGCCATGCAGCGCGACCTGCGGCGCCGCTTCGGCGTGATGTTCCAGGCCGGGGCGCTGTGGAGCGCGATGACGCTCGGTCAAAACCTGATGCTGCCGCTGCGGCTGATCCACAAGGGCCTGCCGCGGCGGGCCTGCGAACAGCAGGCGCGGCTGAAGCTGGCCCTGGTGGGCATGGAAGGCGCATTCGATCTGATGCCGGCCGAACTCAGCGGCGGCATGCGCAAACGCGCGGCATTGGCGCGGGCGCTGGTGCTGGACCCGCAGCTCTTGTTCCTGGACGAGCCGGCATCGGGGCTCGACCCCGTCAATGCCGCGCGATTGGACGAGTTGATACTTCAGTTGCGCGACCATCTGGGCACCACCGTGGTGATGGTCACGCACGAAATCGACAGCGTCTTCGCGGTAGCCGACCGCGCGCTGTTCCTGGACCAGGAGACCCAAACGATGACCGGACTGGACACCCCGCAGGCGCTGCTGGAGCATGGCGCACCGCGGGTGCAGTCGTTTCTGCGCCACCGCGGTGAGGCGCAGGGTTCCGGAGCGGGGCCGCGCGCATGACGCCGCGTCCCAACGCCGCCCGCATCGGCTTGTTCGCGATCGGCGGCATCGTGCTGCTGGTGGGCGCCGTGGCGCTGTTGGTCGGCGGCCGGCTGTTTGCAGAAACCGAACGCGCGGTGATGTTCTTCGGCACTTCGGTGCAGGGTCTGCGCGAAGGCGCTGCGGTGGTGCTGCGTGGGGTGCGGCTGGGCAGTGTGCGGTCGATCGACCTCGTCAGCCAAGGCGGCGACTTCCGCATTCCGGTGGTGGTGGAGATCGACAGCAGTTTGATCCGCAAGGCCGCCGGCCATGGCGGCGACGATGTCCAGGTTCGCTCGCTGGTGCAGCGCGGGCTGACCGCCAGGCTGGCCACGCAGAGCCTCTTGACCGGCACGCAATACATCGACCTGGACCTGCGGGGGGCGGCTGCTGCGCCGTCCGCGTCCGCAGCGTCTGCGGGCGCTCCGGTTCCGGCCGCCTACGCCGGCCTGCCGCAGATTCCGACCGAGCCGCCGTTGATGCAGGCGCTGCAGGCGCAACTGGAGGCGATCGACATTCCCGGCCTGCTGAACGAGGCCCGTGCCACGCTGGCTGCCGCGCGCAAGCTCGCCGACGGACCCGAGGTTCGCAACACGATGGCCGAGCTGTCGAAGGCGGCGACCTCGCTGTCGCGCCTGTCGGGCACCCTGGAGCGGCGTGCGCCGCGTTTGGCCGACAACGCACAGACCGCACTGGCCCGTGCCGGCGATGCGGCGGCGCGGGTGGGCGGCGCGGCCGATCGCCTGGGCGCCGCTGCGGGGCGGGCGGACGACCTGCTGCAACCCGATTCGGCCACGCTCGCCAGCGTGCGCAAGGCGGCTGACGAACTGGCGCAGAGTGCCAGTGCGTTGCGCCAGGTCAGCGCCGGCGACACCCCGACCGTGCTGCAACTGCAGCAGACCCTGGCCGACGTGGGCCGCGCTGCCCGCAGCATCCGCCAGTTGGCGGATCTGATCGACGACCAGCCCGCGTCGCTGTTGCGCGGGCGGCCGGACCAACGCTGAAGGCTTGAGCACCCATGGTAGCGACTTCGATGATTCCTGCGACCCTTTCGCTCGCGCGGCGCTCGGCGCTCACGGGTTTGGCGGGCACGTCGATCGTGGCGCTGATGCGGATGCCGCTGCTGGTGTTGTTGGCGGTGCTCGTGTTGACGCTGAGTGCCTGCGGCACGCCGGCACCGCCATCGCGCCTGCACCGCTTGTCGACGGCGCCACCGGCGGTTGCTGGCGCGCCGCTCGCTTCACCTTCCGTCACACCCGACGCAGCGTCTTCCGCGTCTTCGACAGCCGCCATCTGGCAACTCGTCACACCGGTGTCGTTGCCGCAGTACCTGGACCGCGACGCCTTGCTGACCACACGGGGCACCGGCGGGCTGCAGCCCTTGGCCGGCGACCGCTGGGCGGAGCCGCTGCGCGACGCGGTGCCGCGGGTGCTGGTGGCCGACCTGGGTCGGCTGCGCGGGGTGCCGGTGTGGTCGACGCCGCCCCCGGGCAGCGCGGCCGCTTCGGTGCGGCAGTTGCGGGTCGAGTTGACGGCTTTCGAAGTGTCCGCGGGCGGCGACGCGCTGCAGTTGCAGGCACGCTGGTCGCTCTCAGGGCCGGGAACAAACCCGCTTTCGCAACCCCCGCAGCTGCAGCAGGCGACGATCGACGTGCCGATCGACAGCAAGGGCGGTGCAGCCGGCGCCGATGCGCTGGTGGCCGCTCACCGGCTGGCGTTGTGGCGCTTGGCCGAGCGCATCGCCGCCGCCCGCTGACGCGACGCACCAACGCTGCTGCAAGCGTCTGCTGAACCGACGCGTCAGGCGGCCGGGACGGACCCGGCGCCATGCAAGGCGCGCAACCGCGGCGCAGCGGCCATCGTGTCGCGGTAGCCGGCGTTGATGCAGCGTTCCCGGTACTCGCGCGACAGGCTGGCCCAGTAGCCGAACTCCGGTTGCAGCAGCACATCGGCCAGCGCCGCATCGGGGCGCGTCAGCTCGCGCTTTCTGCGGTCGCTGGCCGCATAACCTGCGGCCCCCGGCGGGGCGCGATCCTCGTGTGCCGATGCATCCACCGCCAGCACCCGCGTCGCACCCAACGCACGGGCCAGCCGAACCGGCAACGGCATGCGCAAGTCGGCATCGGCATAGCGCTGGCCATGGATGCGCACCGGGGCGAACTGGCCCTCGATCGCACACGAGGCCTGCACCGCGAGCCCTGCATCGCCCTGGCTGAAACCCAGCACCGCGCCATCGGCCAGCCGCTGCACCGCACACACCACCATCATCGGCAGCCCTTGCAGCAGCGCGGTGCCGGCGCGCTGCTGCAGTTGCTCGTCGACCAGCTCGGCGATCGCGGTGCCACTGAGTCGCTCGTCGGCGCCGATCGCCAACCGCGCCAGGCGCCATGCCGGCAACCCCAGCGCCAGTTCTTCGATGCGGCGCGCCGGCAGGCCGCTGGCGCGCAACACGCCCACCGCAGCGCCGACCGACGCGCCGACGATCAGGTCTGGCAGCAGTTGCAGCTCGGCCAGTGCCTTGACGACCCCGACATGGACGAAGCCGCGCGGCCCGCCCGAGCTGAAGACCCAGGCGGTGCGCGGGGTTCGCGGCAGCCGCGCGGCACGGGGCGCATCGGGACTGTCGTGGTTGCGGTCGGTGGCCAGCGTGCAGCCGGTCAGCATGAAACCGGGTGTCAGCCCGGACGCCAGCCCGGGCGCCAGTCTCGAGGCCGCCACAGCCAGGCCCGCGCACAGCGAGCGCCGGCGGCCCGCATCGGCGACGCAGTCGCCAGCGAACGCATCCACTCGAGCGGCGGCTGCAAGTTGAACAGCGCCAAAGGCCATCGATGGGTCGGGCTCTGGCATGCTCGGGTGCGGTCGCAAGTCGATCGAAGGGGTGGCGATGGGGCGCGTCTTCGGCAAGGGTTGGATCGGCATCGTCAGCGCGCTGGTGTGGGTGGCCGTTGTGCTGCTGTCGGGCTGCGGCACGCCTTATGCGACGGTACCCGACAGCCAGGGCCGGCCGGTGATGCTGCTGGGTTTCGATCCGGTGTCGTATGTGCAGGGCGGGTCACCGCAGCGCGGCTCGCCGCAGTTTGTCGCCCAACTGCCCGATCGAACCTACTACTTTGCCAGCGCCGAGAACCTGGCGCTGTTCAAGGGCTCGCCGTCACGCTACGAGCCACAGTACGGCGGCTTTTGCGCCAGCGGCGCGGCCTATGCCCTCAAGCTCGGCAGCGACCCCGGCGCCTGGCAGATGCGCGAAGGCCGCCTCTTCATCTTCGGCGATGTGCTCGGCAAGACCGCATGGCAGATCGACCCGGCCTGGAACGTGGCCCATGCCGACCGGATCTGGCCGGCCATTGCCGGGCGCGGCTGGCGTTTGCAGAGCCTGCTGGCCTATGCCGACAAAGTGCCGCACTATCGCAGCGGCGCGCAGATCCGCACCTTGTGGCAGGGGCACCATCCGGGTGAGGAGTGGCCCGTCTACGACACCGGCGGCATGGTCACCAACCTGTTCCTGAAGCCGCCAGGCTGGCGCGCCGCAGTGGGTCACCACCAGCCAGCGCTTGGGTATCCTCCCTGAGCCGCACGCGGTCTACGCCTGCGCCGCTAGCATTCTGCGATGCAGTCCCCACACCCGACCCCCGCTGCAGCCCGGAGCGCACCGCACGAGACCGCTCTGGCGGCACGTTTCGCCCGCATCCGTGCCGCCACGCTGGCGCTCGCTGCTCCGCTCAGCGAAGCCGATTGCCAGGTGCAGTCGATGCCCGACGCCAGCCCCGTCAAGTGGCACCTGGCGCACATCACCTGGTTCTTCGAGACCTTCGTGCTGGAGCCGCACGAGCCCAACTTCAGGCCCCACCACCCGGCCTATCGGGTGCTGTTCAACAGCTACTACAACGGCATCGGCGAACAGCACCCGCGGCCGCAGCGGGGGCTGGTGACGCGGCCGTCGCTGGCCGAAGTGGTGGCCTACCGCGCGGCGGTCGATGAGCGCATGCAGTCGTTGCTGCAGCGCGAGGTGCCGCCAGCGATGGCCCAGACGGTCGAACTGGGTCTGCAGCACGAGCAGCAGCACCAGGAACTGCTGCTGACCGATGTGTTGCACCTGCTGTCGTGCAACCCGATGGAGCCGGTCTATCACCGCCAGTGGCCGCTGGCTGCAGTGGCGCCGGCCGCCGCCGGTTGGGTGGATTTCGAAGGGGGCGTGGTCGAGATCGGCCATGCAGGCCATGCGGGCGACAACTTCGCCTTCGACAACGAAGGCCCGCGCCATCAGCAACTGCTGCATCCGCATGCACTGGCGCGGCGGTTGGTGACGCATGGCGAATGGGCCGATTTCATCGCCGATGGGGGCTACGCCGAACCACGTTGGTGGCTGGCCGCGGGTTGGGACTGGGTGCGCTCACAACGCATCGAAGCGCCGTTGTACTGGCGCCGCCATGGTGCCGGTGCGCCGTGGCACAGCTTCACGCTGCACGGCAGGGTGCCGATCGACCCTCACACGCCGATCACCCACATCAGCCTTTATGAGGCCGACGCCTATGCGCGCTGGCTGTCGGCGCAGACCGGCGAGCCGCTGCGCCTGCCGACCGAGTTCGAGTGGGAGCATGCGGCCGCGCCGTTGTTCGATGCCGGTCTGGCACGCGGCAACTTCATGGAATCGAAGGCGCTGCACCCGGTGCCGGCGGCACGCACCGACGATGGGCTGGTGCAGATGTTCGGCGATGTCTGGGAGTGGACCAGCAGCAACTACGGCGCCTACCCGGGCTTCAAGGCCTGGGACGGCGCGGTCGGCGAGTACAACGCCAAGTTCATGGTCAACCAGACGGTGTTGCGTGGCGGCTCGTGCGCCACGCCGCGGTCCCACATCCGCGCCAGCTATCGCAACTTCTTCCCGGCCGATGCGCGCTGGCAGTTCAACGGTCTGCGGCTGGCGAAGGATCTCGATTGAGCGCCGGTGCCAGTGGGTCGATGCGGATCTGACCGGCCACGCCGCGCCTTCGAACCCGCTCCGCCGGGTCGATCAGCTCCCGCTGCAGCCAGACCCGGAACCGCACGGCTGCCGGGTCGGTGTTGCGGGCCAGGTAGGCATCCAGACCCGATGCACTGATGCGCAGCGTCTTCGGCGGGTGCAGCAAGCCGATCACGTCGGGCATGGTTTGTTGCAGCACGCGGTCGCGCGGGAAGCCCGGCAGCAATTTGCGGACATCGGCCACGCGAATCCAGCGGTCGCCCGTCAGGTCTTCTCGAACGTCAAGCGCGCGGCCCTTGTAGACGACATGGCGGCCGTTCAGGTCGCGGTAGGCAATGCGCCGGGCCAGCGCGGCCGATTCGCCCACCGCAGCGATCAACAACGGCGCGATTCCGAAAGCGGCCAGCGGCGATGCCAGCAGCAGGCCGAAGGCGAGACCGATGGGGCCTCCAAGCCGCCAGGCGATCCAGGCCACGCCCGCACTGACCGACAAGGACAGCAGCGCGCGAACCACCGATGTGCGCACCGCCCGACTCCCCGATCAATCCCCGATCAGCCCCGGGTCAGGACTTGGACGACATGCCGCCGGCGGTACCCTTGGCCTCAGCTTCCTTGACCATCCTGGCCAACTCTTCGCCGCTCTTGTAATGCGGCACCCGGAAGATGAGCCGCTTGCTGCGCTGCCAGATGCTGTTGCTGCCGGCCACCTCGTCGGCCCAGTACTGATCGGCCAGTTTCTGGTTGCGCGGCACGTCCAGCATGTAGGCGGCCTTGGAGCCGGCGCCGCCGAAGATGTAGAGCTTGCCGTCGCGCATCAGCCAGGTGTCGGCGTCACCGCCCCAGGGGATGGCATAGACGATGCCGTCGGCGCAGAAGCCGCCGTATTGCGGCAGATACTTCTGTGGCGCGGCATCGAACAGCGACTTGTGCCCGGCGCTGGCGAAGCGGAACGTCACCCCTTCATAAACGCTCTGGAACTGCGGTGAACCCAGCGCGTGGTGACCGTCGGTGAAGTAGGAGACCACATCGTGGCCCTTCAGCATCAGGCGTTCGGCATTGGCATCGGTCACCGCATTGACGGGCTTCAACGGCGACGACGGGTTCTGCGCCTGCATCGCCGAGCAACCCGCCAGCAGCACTGCCGTGGCTATCGCAACGGTGGCCAGGAATCGCCGCGGTGCGGCAGAGGGGATGTTCATGTGGTGGCTCCGGTGTGGGTAGGGAGGGAGAGCCCGCGCTCCAGCGAAGCGGCCGCGGTGCGACCGTGCAACTGGTCGGCGTAGGGCGCTGTCCACCCCAGCAGGGCGCTGGCCCGCAGGGTGCGTTCACGCAGGTCGTGCCAGTCGGCGGCGCCCAGGTGAACGATGCCCTGACGATAGCTCCCCAACCATTTGAAGTCGCGCTCGATGGCATGGGCGCCTTTGGGGTAGGTGAACAGCAGCGCGTCCGGGAATGCAGCCTTCATCTGCGATTGCTGCGCCGGGCTTGGAATGTGAACCGGGTCGGTCGGCGAGAACAGCCGATAGACCTGACTCCCGGCAACACCCGCAGTCGGCGCGCTGCGCGGCAGCACAGCAGGGTCGCGCCCCAGCGCCAACGCCACCGACATCGCATGCGCATCAACCCCCAGCACCCGCCGATAAAGGTCGGCGAACTGCGACGCCAGGCGCGGGTTGAATTCGATGACCGTGAGGCGTTCGCTGGCCGCGTCGTAGAAGAACTCCATGTTGAAGAAGCCGTGGGTGTAGCCGATGGCGGCCAGAAAGCGCCGCGCCACGTCGAGCGCCCGATCCTGCACGGTCTGAGGCAGACAACCGGGATATTCCCAGCGCATGAAAGCCTGCGTGCCGGGGTACATGATGGCGTCGACCACGCCCAGGGCGCGGGTCTGGCCGTTGAACACCCAACCGTCCAGATTGAACTGCGGCGTCTGCAGCGGCAGCGGGGTCTCCAGCAGCATGCGGTGCGCCGTGCCGGCTTGGGGCAAGCGGTGGCGTGCAATCCGTTCGAAGGGCTCGACCAGGCGCCGGATCACCCACGACTCGCGCTTGCCGAAGCGCGTGTGGGCATGCAGTTCGGCCTGGCTGGCAACCGACCTGGCCAGCACCGAGAACGCCGCCTTGACCGGCTTGACGAAGGTGGGATAGCCGAGCCCATCAGGCACCGTTCCGCCGTAGTGGGTATTCAGTTCGCCGAACCCGACGTTGGCTTCGGGTGCGACCTGCTGAAGCACCCGGCGGGCATGCAGCTTGTGCTGGGCCGCCAGCACCGATTCGGGCGTGGCGCCGGGCAGCCCGAGCCGCTCGGCCACCAGCGCGGCGGCCAGGGTGCCGAACTGTTCGTGGTGCGACACCACCCCGGCCCAGCCGCGGCGGCGCCCCCGGCGCGCCTGACGGTCGGCAAAGCGGTCGAGGTCGAAGCCGACAAGCCGCGCGTTGCTGGGAAAGCTGAAGAGGTCGAATCCGGCGCGGTCGAAGTGCGGCGCGTCGGGAATGGCGGCAAAGCCGTCCAGGTCCCAGTCGTAGCCGAACAGCAAACCCAGACGGGGCTTCACGACGCCTGGCCCGCCGCGCGGGGTCGCGGCGTCAGTCGCAGCGTCAGCCGTGGCCAGACGCTGCGCCGAAGGGTGCGCAACCCGGCGCGCAAGCTCCAGGGCAGCAGCGCCAGCCCCAGCAGCGCCGCCATCAGCATGGGCGAGAACAGCGCCGACCAGCCGGCCGCCGCCAACGGCACCGACGCCAATGCCGTGCCGGCGTAGACATAGACCGCACTGCCGGCCAGCATGCCGAGCAGGCTGACGCCGAAGAATTGCGACAGCGGCATCTGCGACAGCCCCATCAGCGGATTGACCAACGCATAGGGAATCAACGGCGCCACGCGCAGGCTGAACAGGTAGAACGCGCCGTCACGCGTCAAGCCGTCTTCGACTGCCTGCAGGCGGTGCCCGAAGCGTTGCTGCACGGTGTTGCGCAACCAGTGGCGGGCAGCGAGGAACGACAGCGTGGCGCCCACCGTCGAGGCCAGCACCACCAGTGCAGTGCCCAGCGTCAGGCCGAAGTAGAGCCCCGCCGCCACCGCCAGCACGCCACAGCCTGGCAGCGCGAGCGCCGACAGCAGCGTGAACACAAAGAAGAAACAGACCCCGAATGCGATCGGTTGCCGGCTCTGCAGTGCACCGAGTTCGGCCTGCTGCGACAGCAACCATTGCGGGTCCGGCATTTGGCAGGCGATCCAGCACAACAGCGTCGCTGCGGCCAGCACCAGCGCCCAGATGATTCGCCAGCGGCGCCGCGGCGCCGTGGCGGCACTCAGTTCCAGCACGGAGTCGGTGCAGCCTGCAATCGGTGCCTGGGGAGAAAACGGTGGGTCGGTTACAGCCAGCGGCATCGGAACGGGTCGGTTTCAGAGCGGGCAACTTACGAAAGGGTGCCCGCTCGATCTTTTACGCCACACGGTGGCGGCCAGATGCAGGCTCACCGCCGTGCGAAGCGGATTGTCGACGCCGCACCCGGAACGTTCAGCGCGTCATGGCCCGCCGTGCGCGATAGCTCACGGCATCGACCAGCGCCACCATCAGCAGCATCGCACCCAACACCGTGGCGGTCCGGCCCATATGAAACAAGCCCATGTGATAGGCCAGCAATTGCCCCAGGCCGCCAGCACCCACCACGCCGAGGATGGCTGCAGCGCGGATGTTGTTCTCCCAGCGATACAGGGTGTAGCTCAACAGCTGCGGCAGGATCTGCGGCAGCGTGGCGTAGAGGAACACCCGCATGTCGCCGACCCCCTGGGCACGCAGCGCGAAGCCGGGCTCGGGCGGCGCGTTTTCAGCCGCTTCGGCGAACAGCCGGCCCAGCACGCCGGTGGTGTGCAGGGCCAACGCCAGCGTGCCGGCGAACGGCCCGAGTCCGGCGGCGATCAGCATCAGCGATGCCCACACCAGTTCCGGGATCGAGCGCAGCGCATTCAGCAACAGCCGGGTCGGTGCGCGCGTCAGGTTGCGGCCACCGGCATGCAACCGGCTGGCCGGCAGCGCCAGCAGCAGCCCGGCACCCGCCGCCAGCACCGTGCCCAGCAGCGACATGGCCAATGTTTCCACCGTGCCCCACGCCACCTTGCGCAGGAAGGGCGCGCTGAGGTCGGGCGGAAAGAATTCGCCGATGAAGCGGCCCATGCTGTAGAGCCCCTGTAGCGACAGGAACTGGCCCCACTGCAGGTCGAGCGACCAGAAGCTGGTGACCACCAGCACCAGCATGCCGAACAGAAACCAGCAGACCTTGCAGCGCGCATGAAACAACGGCGGCGGCAGCTTGTAAGGCAGGTTGGCGGCTTGCGGCTTCATCGTCTGGATCGGGGATTGCGGGCCATCACCCGACGAGATTGCGCCGCAACCACGTGCTGCTGCGGTCGGCCAGCCCGACCAGCAGCATGAACACCAGGAGCATCGTCGCGACCTCGCTGCCGTTGAACATCTTCATCGAGTTGTCCAGTTGCTGGCCGAGTCCGCCGGCACCGACGAAGCCCAGCACCACCGACGAGCGGATCGCGCATTCCCAGCGGTAGACCGAGTACGACGTGAGCTCTGGCGCATTCGTGGGCAGCAGCGCATAAATGAATGCCTGCAGGCGACCGCTGCCGTTGCGCAGCAAGTTCTCGGTGGCATGGACTTCACCGCTTTCCAGGATCTCGCCATACACCTTGCCGAGCATGCCGCCGTAGGTCAGCGCGATCGCCAGCACCCCCGAGGTCGGCCCCAGGCCCACCACCCGCACGAACACCAGCGCCCACACCAGCTCGGGCATGCTGCGCAGGAAGATCAGCAACCATCGGATCGCCTGCCGCAGCACGAAGGGCCCGCGCGCCATGCGTCCCGACAGTGCCGAGATCGACAGCACGCGCGTCGACATCAGCGTCAGCGGCACCGCCACCACCAGCGCGAGCGTGATGCCGGCGGTGGCGATGGCCACGGTGCGCCAGGTCTCGCGCAGCACCAGCAGCAGGAACTCGGCGTCCCAGCGCGGATGGAAGAAATCGGCGAGGAAGCGCAAGGTGGGCTCGATGCTGCCCGGCTCGAACAGCACCCAGGGACGGAATTCCGCCACCACCAGCATCGGCCACAGCAGCAGCGCGCCCGCCAGCAGCCAGAAGACGCGGGCGGCCCAGGCCGGGTCGCGGCGTGGCGCCGGCAGGTGCAGGGAGCCGGTGGTCACGCGCGGCTCAGCGGCAGTTCATC
>JBDSMV010000127.1:0-5449 GCA_039915715.1 Rubrivivax sp.
ATCGAATGGAACTCGCCGCGTGAGTCGTCGCCACGCAGCACCACGCTCGGGTACTTCCAGGTGATCGCGCTGCCGGTCTCGATCTGCGTCCAGGCGATGTGCGATCGCTTGCCGGCGCACAGCCCGCGCTTGGTGACGAAGTTGTAGATGCCGCCGACGCCGTTCTGATCGCCGGGGTACCAGTTCTGCACCGTCGAATACTTGATGTGTGCGTCGTCGTGTGCGACCAATTCGACCACCGCCGCATGCAGCTGATGTTCGTCGCGCTGCGGTGCGGTGCAGCCTTCCAGGTAGCTGACGTGGCTGCCGGGCTCGGCGATGATCAAGGTGCGTTCGAACTGCCCGGTGTTGCGTGCATTGATGCGGAAGTACGACGACAGCTCCATCGGGCAGCGAACGCCTTCGGGCACATAAACGAAGCTGCCGTCGGAGAACACGGCCGAATTCAGCGCCGCGTAGAAGTTGTCGCCTGGTGGCACCACGCTGCCCAGGTAGCGTTCGATCAGCGCAGGGTGGTGTTGCACCGCATGCGAGAACGAACAGAAGATCACACCGGCCTTGGCCAGCTGTTCGCGGAAGGTGGTGCTCACCGAGACCGAATCGAACACCGCATCGACCGCCACACCGGCCAGGCGCGCGCGCTCGTGCAGCGGCACGCCTAGCTTTTCGTAGGTTTCCAGCAGCTTCGGGTCGACCTCGTCGAGGCTCTTCGGTCCGTCCTGCAGCGACTTCGGCGCCGAGTAGTAGCAAAGCGCCTGGAAGTCGATCGGTTCGATCTTCAGGTGTGCCCACCGCGGCAGCGCCATGGCTTGCCAGCGTTCGAAGGCCGCCAGCCGCCAGCGCAGCAGGAATTCGGGTTCGCGCTTGCGCGCAGAGATGGCGCGCACGGTGTTTTCGTCGAGACCGGCCGGCAGCGCATCGACTTCGACATCGGTGACGAAGCCGTGGCGATAGGGCTGGCGCAATGCCTGCGTCAACGCCGCTTCCTGTCGTTCAATGACCGGCATGGCGAAATCCTTCCGTGATGCGCGCAAAGTCCGCGTCATCGTTGAAATAGCCGCGGTGAATGTTGCGAGCGATTCCCAGCGCCATGGTCTGCAACTTCCCGGCGGCGGGCACGGCGAACAGCCTGCCGGTGGTCGCGAACCACAAGGCCAACCAGCGCTCGAAGTGCTGCGGCGTGACATCGGCCAGCGCCAAGTGCTTGGCGAAGACATTGCCGCTGAAGCTGCGTGTGCTCAAAACCAGCGTGCTCCAGAACTCGACCATGCGCAGCAGGTGTGCGGCCCAACGGCCGGCAAGCACCGCGTCGAAGGTCGGCCCGAGCAGCGCGTCGGCGCGGACTTCGTCGTAGAAGGAATACACCAGCCGGGTGATCGACTCGCGGTCGATGTCGGTGGGATGGGTGGACTCGGTTGACTTGGTCATGTGCATGCTTTTATAGATGCATACGTTATGCCTCTTTTTGAGACAAGGCAAGTCGTCGGGGCAGTAGTCGTGTCTACCCCATGGACTTCGGCTTCGTCTTGGCAGGGCTGAATTGGCGGCACGATCTTTATGACGCGGTCCGTCCGCGCATCAGGTCGATATTCGCGTTGGCAGCCGGCTTTGGAATGTCGACGCCCGGTCACGGCCAGACTCCAAGAAGCTCCGCTGGTGCGTGGGCGTGCGGATTGAGCCCACCCGCTGCGAAGCGGCGGTCGCACGCACTGTGGTGCGGCCCATTCGCGCCCGGTGACGCCATGACGCCATGACGCCATGACAACGGACCCATCGATTGCCGTCCCAGCGCCGGGTTCGGAGTGACGACCGATGCGGCGGCAGCCGAGCCGTCAGGCCTTCACGCCTGCAGCGGCGCCACCAGCCTGCCGTCGCGCGGCGCCACACCGCCACGCTGTCCCGGCAACACGCTGCCGTAACGCTGCGCGAACACCGGCGGCAGCGGCCGGGCGTCGTCGGGCGCCAGCCACAACCGCAGCAGGTGGCGGCGTTGGTCGGGTTCGGGCCGATCGGTGAAGGCGGTGCGGTCGTGCAACAGGGTGTGGTTGTGCACGAACTGGATGTCGCCGCGCTCCAGCCGCATGAGGAAATGAAGCTTCGGGTCGTCGGTCAACGCGTCCAGCAGGTCCAGCGCCTGGACATGTGCCGGGGTCAAGCGCGGCGCGTCGCTGAAACGCTGCGCCGAGTCGATGTACTGGCGCTGATAGATGGCCGACAGCAAGCCCGCGTGCCAGTTGAAGACGGGGATCGTGAAGAAGGGAGCTTCGCCAGGGGGCACCTCGCCGCGGCGGTCGGTGGCCAGCGGTTGCAGCAGCAGACGCGCCAGGTCGGGCGCACGTCGGCGCAGTTCGTTCCAGAGCCGACCGGACGACACCAGTGCCGAATCGCCGCCCTCGGACGCGGTCTGCAGGCACAGCAGGCCGACGATGTCGCTGCTGTCGGTGTGAAAGGTCTGGCGCTCGGCGGTCTGGTAGACCCGCACCCGCGGATCGTCGGAGCGCAGCCCGAGGTCCTTGACATGGCCCAGCACATGCCCGTTTGCGTTCTGCGACACCGGATTGCCGATGTGCAGACCCAGGCCGTAGAACGCAGTGGCCGCCAGCCGCAAGGACCAACGGTCCACCGGCAGGCCGCGCAACAGCGCAAAGCCGCGACCGTGCAGCACGTCGGAACGGATGCGTGCCAGGCGGGCGGCCAGCGTCGGCAGCACGAAGTCCGCGGCGCGCAGGCTTGCGAGGTCGCCGCCGCTGCCGGCCATCGGTGCGGCAGCGGCCTCGATTTCGGCGATCTCTGTGACCGACAGCTTCTCGATCCAGTCGCTGCGCGCGGCCATCGCGGGTCCGTCCCACACCGCGGGGCCGGTTTGCTCGGGTGGAAGGTCGCTGTCGCTCATCGGTCGCTCATCGGTCGCTCATCGGTCGCTCATCGGTCGGATAGCGTCGCCAGCAACGCATCCGCAACCTCGATCCCATCGACCTCGGCCTTGCGCCGCAACGCTTCGCGCCGCGCACCGGGCAGCCGCACGCCGCTGTCCTGCAGCATGGCTTCGATCAACACCTCGACCCGGTCAAGGTAGGCCTCGCTGCCGGCCAGCGCGCCGGGGTCGATGACCACGAACACCTGCCCCAGGTGCGGTCGATTGCCTTCATCGACGAAGAAGCTCGAGGCTTCGAAGCCGAAGTTGGCGCCGATCAGCGCCGTCACCAGCAACTCCACCATCAGCGCCAGCATCGCGCCCTTGCTGGACGACACCGAACCCACCGGCAACATCGAGCCGGCCAGCGCGGCTTGCGCGTCGGTGGTCGGTTGGCCATCGGCATCCAGCGCCCAGCCCGCAGGGATCGGTCGGCCTTGCTTGGCGGCCAGCATGACCTTGCCGCGTGCCACTTCGGAAAGACTCAAGTCGATCAGCAGCGGGTCACGCGTGCCACCGTCCGCACCCTCAACTTGCCGACGCGGGAACACGGCCGCCACCGGGTTGGTGCCGAACAGCGGCCGCCTTCCCCCGGCTGCCGGCATCGCGGCCGGTGAGTTCGAGAACCCCAGGCCGACCATGCCAGCCGCGGCAACCGGCCGCAGGTGGTCAACGACCACGCCGCAGTGGTGACTGTTGATGACGCCGACGAAAGCCACGCCGTGTTCGCGCGCGGCCTCGATGGCCTGCGCAACCGCCATCTCGCAAGCCGGGAACGCCAGTCCCTCGGCCGCATCGATCAGCAACGCGCCACCTTTCCTGCTGCGCACGGCCGGCACCGCCTGGCCGTCGACACGGCCATTGCGCAGATGGGTGGCGTACTGCGCCACGCGCGAAAGCCCATGCCCGCCCTGGCTTTGCGATTCGGCCAGCACCAGCGCGCGGGCAGTGGCCGTGGCCATGGCATCGCTGGCGCCTGCTGCGCGCAGCGTTGCAGCCACCCGATCGATCAATTCGGTGGTCGTCAGCTTCATCGGGGTTCCTGCAAAAGTGCCAGCACGCGGTCGGCGATCAAGTCGCTGACGCGTTCGTTCGATTCCAGCGACACGCCGGCGATGTGTGGCGTCAACAGCAGGTTGGGGCAACCGTCGAAGTGCGCCGATGCCGGCACCGGTTCGGTGTGGAACACATCGATGGCCGCACCGCCGAGCTTGCCGGTGCGCAAGGCTGCGGCCAACGCCACTTCGTCGACGATGCCGCCGCGGGCGGTGTTGATGAGCACCGCGCCGGGCTTCATGGCGCCGATGCGCGCGGCGTCGAACAAACCGCGGGTGCCGTCGACCAGCGGCACATGCAGGCTGATGACATCGGCGCGGGCGACCAAGACATCCAGCGTGACGGGCTCGACACCGTGCTCGGCATAGACCGCAGGGTCGCTCGGCAGCTGGGCGTCGAACGCCACCACCTGCATGCCCAGACCGCGGGCCAGCCGTGCCGTCAACTGGCCGATGGAGCCGAAGCCCACCAGCCCCAGCGTCTTGCCGGCGACCTCACGCCCTGCTGACAGGGCGTTGCGTGGCCACTGCCCCGTGGCCACTGCGGCGCTGGAGGCATAGGCGCCCCGCAGCAACAGCAGGGCGGCCGTCACCACGTACTCGGCCACGCTGAGCGCGTTGGCACCGGTGGCGGGCACCACCTGCATGCCCTGGGCTTCGCAGCCGGGCACGTCGATGTTGTCGAGCCCGACGCCCAGGCGCCCGACCACGCGGCAGCGGGTCAGTGCCTGCAGCAGCGCGCCGCGCACCTGCGTGCGGTTGCGAACCACCAGCGCATCGGCGCTCGGCGCCAGTTGCAGCAGGCGGTCGGGCGCATCGACCAGGGTCGGCTCGTAGGTCACGTCATGCACGGCACGCAGCCGGTCGACGGCGCGCTCGTCCATGAATTCGGTGATCAGGAGGGTCTTTTTCATCAAGGAGTTGCGGTGGCGCTGAAGGTCGACCAGGACGACCGGGTCGACTGAGTGGAAGGGCGTGCGCTTGCGGGAAGGTCAGGGCAGCGGCACCTGCAGAACATGCTTGAACAGCGTGTACAGCAGCGCCAGCACCGCCGCCGTCGACAGGCTGTAGACCCACGCGGTGCGCAGCGACCAGCGGTGGTGGTTGGCGACCAGCAGCAATGCGGCCATCGCTGCGGCGCTGCTGGCCAGGAAACCGAGCCATGGCAGTGCGAAGCCCCAGGCCAGCATCACCACCGCCACCGCAGCGCGGCGCGCCATCGAGCCGTCCAGCGCGGTCACCGCGCGCCCGCGGCCAGCGATCACGAAAGCGATGTAAAGCGCGCCGAGCAGCACCAGCAGGCCGCCGACGGTGCGCGGGAAGACGGCGCCAAGGTCGGTGTAGTCGCGCGCCGCCCAGATGGCGCCGGCACCCGCGGCCACCGCCAGCGCGCAGCCGAATGCGCCGGCCCAGTCGCGCCGCCGGGTTCCGTTGCGGGTCGCGGGTGCACCTGCATCCGGGTCCGGATGCACGGGCGACC
>JBDSMV010000152.1:0-5936 GCA_039915715.1 Rubrivivax sp.
GAGGTTGCCGCCGATCTCGCTGCGCTTGTAGAGCTTTTCGCGCAGCGCCTGTTCGAGCAACGGATTGGTGGTCGGCGCGACCAGGGATCGGGTGATGGCCATGGCGGGCGAGTGTAGCCAGCGCAACTGGCGTCAGGCTACTTCAGGAACAGGCCGATCAGCGGGTTGAGCGTTTCCTCGCTGCACGGATAGGCCAACCCGCGCAGGAACTCGCGCAGCAGCGCCTCGTCGCCGGCAGGCACCTGCAGGCCGACCAGGATGCGGCCGTGGTCGGCGCCCTGATTGCGGTAGTGGAACAGGCTGATGTTCCAGCCCGGGTCGAGCGCCTTAAGGAAGCGCATCAATGCGCCGGGCCGCTCGGGAAACGTGAACCGGAACAAGCGCTCGGAGCCTGCGAGTTCGCTGCGGCCACCCACCATGTGGCGCACATGTTCCTTGGCCAGATCGTCATCGCTCAGGTCGACCGTGGCAAAGCCGTTTTTCTGGAACGAGCGCCGCATGCGGTCGGCTTCTTCGCGGCGCTGGATCGCCAGGCCGATGAAGACGTGGGCGGCATCTGCATTTGAGATCCGGTAGTTGAACTCGGTCACCGCGCGCGGTCCGATCAGCTCGCACAGGCGCTTGAAAGAGCCGCGCTGCTCGGGGATGGTGACCGCGAACAGGGCTTCGCGATGCTCGCCGAACTCGGCGCGCTCGGCCACGAAGCGCAAGCGGTCGAAGTTCATGTTGGCACCGCATGTCACCGCCGCCAGCGTTCGGCCCTTGAGGCGGTGCAGTTGCACGTACTGCTTCATCCCTGCCACGCTCAGGGCGCCGGCCGGCTCCAACACGCTGCGCGTGTCCTGGAACACATCCTTGATGGCCGCGCAAACCGCATCGGTGTCGACCACCACGAAGTCATCGACCAGCGCGCGAGTCAGGCGCAGCGTCTCGGCACCGACGCGCTTGACCGCCGTGCCGTCGGAGAACAGGCCCACGTCGGCCAACTGCACGCGCCGCCCGCGCCGCACCGACTGCAGCATGGCGTCGGAATCGACGGTCTGCACGCCGATCACACGCACCTCGGGCCTCACCGCCTTGATGTAGGCCGCCATGCCCGACACCAGCCCACCGCCGCCGATGGCCACGAACACGGCATCCAGCGGCCCCTGGTGCTGGCGCAGCATCTCCATCGCGACGGTGCCCTGGCCAGCGATCACGTCGGGGTCGTCGAAGGGGTGGACGAAGGTCAGCCCGCGTTCGGACTGCAGTCGCAGCGCCAGTTCCTGGGCGTCGGAGAAGCTGTCGCCATGCAGCACCACCTCGGCGCCCTGTGCTTGCACGGCGTCGATCTTGACGCGCGGGGTCGTCACCGGCATCACGACGACCGCATCGCAGCCGAGCCGCCGGGCGGCCAACGCCACGCCCTGCGCGTGGTTGCCGGCCGACGCGCAAATCACGCCCCGCTCGCGCGCCTCCGCCGGCAGCAGCACCATCTTGTTGTAGGCGCCGCGCAGCTTGAAGCTGAAGACCGGTTGCTGGTCTTCGCGTTTCAGCAGCACCGTGTTGCCGAGCCGGCGCGACAACAGCGGCGCCGCACCCAGCGCGGTTTCGATCGCCACGTCGTAGACCCGCGCCGTGAGGATGCGCTTCAGGTAGTCCGCTGCGAAGCGTCGGGCGGTGGGCGACAACACGCGCGCGTCGGGCAGGCCGGGCTGCGAAGGCACCGCGGCTGCAACTGCGGCCTTCTGGGATGCGAGGCCATGGGCTGCAGACATGTCCGGGGTCCGATCCTTCAATTCACGGCCTTGGAATCATAGAGAGCGACGGGGTCGCGGTCCGGGCAAAAAAAAGGCCCGGGGCCTTGAGAGCCCCGGGCTGAATCCACCGTTTGGAGGTGGAGGAGACAATCGGCGGGCACCGCGCGGCGAAGCCCTCGCGGTCAGTCTAGCAGAGCGATGCTGCAGTGCAATATGGCGCTTGGCACAGCATGCGCATCATGCAGACCCCGGCTCGGACGGACGCCAGCCGCCACCCCAGAAGAGGAGATCACCGATGGATTGCACCGTGCACTGGACCCCGCAGAGCGGCATGGGGTTCGTCGCCGAAACCGGCAGTGGCCATGTCCTGAACATGGACGGCGCCGCCGACGGCGGAGGCCGCAATCTCGCTCCGCGGCCGATGGAGACGGTGCTCGCGGGCACCGGCGGATGCAGCGCCTACGACGTGGTGCTGATCCTGAAGCGCGGGCGACACGACGTGCGGGGCTGCACCGTGCGCTTGCAGGCCGAACGGGCTACAGAAGACCCGAAAGTCTTCACCCGCATCGCGATGCACTTCGTCGTCACCGGGCGAGGCCTGCCTGAATCGGCGGTCGAGCGCGCGGTGGCGATGTCGCACGAACGTTACTGCTCGGCGACGGCGATGCTCGCGCGCAGTGCCGAGATCGTGACCAGCTTCGAAGTCGCCGAAAGCTGAATTCCGAGCCCCGCGCGGTCGCGAGCGCAGGGCCTGTCAAATCCGGTGGGCGGTCAACGTCATCACCCGCGCCGACAGCCGCATCGCCAGGCGCGCCGGCAACGGCAAGCGATCGGCGCCGGCCGCTTCGGCCTGCTCGGCATGACGCTGCTCGTCGTCCTTCATGGCCTGGACGATCGCGCGTGAACGGCGGTCGGGCAGTGGCAACCGCTGCAGGTGGCCATCGAGGTGCGACTCCACCTGGCGCTCGGTTTCGACCACGAAGCCGAGGCTGGCCCTGTCCCCGAGCCGCCCGGCCAGCAAACCGATTCCGAAAGCACCGGCAAACCACAGCGGGTTCAGCAGACTCGGGCGCTCGCCCAACTCCTTGAGCCGCTGTTGGGTCCAGGCGAGATGGTCGGTTTCCTCGCGTGCGGCGGCTTGCATCTGCTGCCGCAGCAGCGGGCTGCGGGCGGTCAGTGCCTGCGCCTGATAAAGCGCCTGCGCGCAGACTTCGCCCACATGGTTGACGCGCATCAGCGCACCGGAGAGGCGTCGCTGGTCGTCGGTCATCGTTTCATCGACCACCGGGGCGGCCGGATTCGGGCGGGCGGCATGCGCAACACCCGCGAGCGTGCGCAGACCATTGTCCAGCGCGGCAATGAGGCGGTCGGTCGGGCGGTCGGTGTGGCGCACCGCTGCAGCATAGCGGACCAGGTTGGCGCTTTGCCCGGCGGCGGCCCGTTGCAACGGACCCGCGGTACCCCGGCAACCCGTTGTAGCAAGACAACAGGCTGGGGCGAATTGCGGGGCAACCCTTGGCAACCGGTCGACCCGTCTGGTGCAATAGAGCAACTTCCACTGAGGAGGTTGGCCTGATCAGCCCCTTCCCGGGTCTGTTCCCGATCGGGACCTCTTGTTCAACCTAGGAGATAGTCGCAATGAAAAAATCACTGCTCGCCCTGGCGGCGCTGACGGCGTTTGCCGGTGCAGCCTCGGCGCAATCGTCGGTCACGCTGTTCGGCATCGTCGACGTCAACCTGCGCAGCATCGACAATGGCAACGGCACGATCAAGTCGCTGAGCTCGTCTGGCATCAACACCTCGCGCCTGGGCTTCCGCGGCATCGAGGACCTCGGTGGCGGCTTGCGCGCCGGCTTTTGGATCGAGGGTCAGATGGACCCCGACACCGGCACGGCACAAGGCCAGACTTGGCAGCGCCGCTCCACCGTCAGCCTGATCGGTGGCTTCGGTGAAGTTCGCTTGGGCCGCGACTACAAGCCGACCTTCTGGAACACCACCGTGTTCGATCCGTTCGGCACCAACGGTGTCGGCAATCAGAACAACGTGTTGCCGACTTTGGGTGGCGCACCGGCTGCCGGGTTCAATCTGGTTCGTGCAGACAACGCCGTCGGCTACTTCCTGCCGACGATGGGTGGCGTGTACGGCCAGCTGATGGTTGCTGCCGGTGAAGGCACGACGCAGAAGTACTACGGTGGCCGCATCGGCTACGCGGCCGGCCCGATCAACATCGCTGCGTCCTATGGCAAGAACGACCAGGAAAGCGGTCTGGGCAACCTGTTGAGTAACGACTACAACGTTTGGAACGTGGGTGCTTCGTTCGATGCGAAATTCGCCTTGTTCGCAGTCTTGTACAACAAGCACGAATACACCGATCTGGACCTGACCAGCTACATGGCTGCGGTGACCGTGCCCGTCGGTGCCGGCAAGTTCCAGTTCTCGTATAACCATTCGGATGTAGACGTCCGCATCGCCGGAGTCAGGCGCGAGCGTTCGCTCAAGCAGTTCGCTTTCGGCTACCAGTACGACCTGTCCAAGCGCACTGCGCTGTACGCCCACTACGCGCAGCTCGACAACGATGTCGGTCTCAATTCCGTCGTTGGCAGCCCTGGCCGTGTCGTCGGCACGGGCTTCAAGTCCAAGGGCTACGAGTTCGGCGTCCGCCACGCCTTCTGATCGTCTGCGCCTTCGGGCGCGGTCGGTCCGGGTTCGAGAAGCCGCCTTCGGGCGGCTTTTTTTGCGTGCCTGTCATGCGGGCCCGCCATTGGCTCCGTCAGGCTTGACGTTCATCCACGCTGCTTCCCATGCAGCCACGACCGCTGCACGGGTCTTCCCCGTTTGCAGTGAGCTCGTTGATTGCGGATGATCGGCTGACGCCGCCGCCGCTGCACCGATGCTGCCAGCGGCACTCCCCTCCGGTGCCAGGCGCCCCGCCGTCGCAGCCCGCCATTCGACCCGGCGCCCATGCTCGTTTTCATCCTCCGCCGACTGGCCCAGGCCGTGATCGTGATGCTCACGGTGGCCTTCATCGCCTTCATGCTGTTCCAGTACGTGGGCGACCCGGTCACCAGCCTGCTGGGGCAAGACGCCACCCAGGAACAGCGCACCCAACTGCGCAAGGACCTGGGCATCGATGCGCCGTTTCCAGTGCAATTCGCAAGCTTCATCGGCAATGCCGTGCAGGGCGAATTCGGGCTCAGCCTGCGGCAGGGTCGCAAGGTGTCGGCGCTGATCGCCGAGCGCTTTCCCGCCACGATGGAGCTGGCCATGGCCGCTGCGGTGCTGGCACTGGTGGTGGGCATTCCGCTCGGTGTCTATGCGGCGTTGCGGCGCGGACGCTTCGGCTCTCAGGTGGTGATGAGCCTCTCGCTGCTGGGGGTGTCGTTGCCGACCTTCCTGATCGGCATCCTGTTGATCCTGGTGTTCTCGGTGACGCTGAAGTGGCTGCCCAGCTTCGGCCGCGGCGACACCGTGCAACTCGGCTTCTGGAGCACCGGCTTGCTGACGGTCGACGGCTGGCTGCACCTGATCTTGCCGGCGATCACGCTGTCGGTGTTCCAGCTGGCGCTGATCCTGCGCCTGGTGCGCGCCGAAATGCTCGAAGTGCTGCGCACCGACTATGTGAAATTCGCGCGCGCCCGCGGCCTGCGCGACCGCTCGATCCACTTCCGCCACGCGCTGAAGAACACGCTGGTGCCGGTGATCACCATCACCGGGTTGCAACTGGGCGCTTTGATCGCCTTTGCGATCATCACCGAGACTGTCTTTCAATGGCCCGGGATGGGGTTCCTGTTCATCCAGGCGGTGCAGTTTGCCGATGTGCCGGTGATGGCCGCCTACCTGTGCCTGATCGCCTTGATCTTCGTGGTCGTCAATCTCGTTGTCGATCTGCTGTATTTCGCGGTCGATCCGCGGTTGCGGCTCGAACGCCCTGCGGGCGGACACTGATGGCGACCCCCGATCCGACCGTCGTCGATTCGAATCCATCGGACGCCGAGGTGCCGCCCGGCCGTCTGGCGCGCTGGCTCGACAGCGATGTCTGGCACAGCTTCCGTTCGTCGCCGGTGGCAATCGGTGCGGCCTTCATCGCTGCGCTGTGCATCCTGGGTTCGCTGTTCGCACCCTGGGTGGCGCCGCACAACCCCTTCGATCTGGCCAGCGTGAATCTGAGCGATTCGCGGCTGCCACCGGCCTGGGAGG
>JBDSMV010000188.1:0-7337 GCA_039915715.1 Rubrivivax sp.
GGCAGCAGCGGAATGATCTCGAAGTTGCCGTGGGCCGTAACGGTTTGACCATCACTCTGGGTGGCCACCACGGTCAGCGTGCGCACGCCGGGCGTCTGATGGCTGAAGGCGCGCAGGCTGGCGATGCTGCTGTTGACGGGGATGCCCTTCCGGCAACCGCTGGCGCAGGTGCGCAGCGTGACCGTGCCGGCCACCGGGCGGCCGTCGATTTCGAACCGCACCGCGGTGATGCTGCGCGTGGCGTCGTCGGGCTGCACGGTGGCCTGCAGATCGAAGCGTTGGCCCGGCAGGAAGCGCGCCACGATCGGCGCCGGGCGATTGCTGCTGAAAAGCTCGCTGGGCGGCGTCAGGCGGCTCACGGTAGGGGCCGCGTGGGCCTGGAGTGATGCCGACAGCAGCAGCGCGGCCAGACCCACGGTCGCGGTGCCGATCGCGGTGTCCGGCCGCACGGTCGGCGACATCGGCAACCGCTTCGGAATGAAAGGAATCATGGTGCGGCTCCTTGCGAGCGAGATCGGCTGACTGCGGTGCCGGAGGCCGCCGCAGGGAGTGAGGAATCGACCGGGGCGGCCGGCGGCAACTGCAGCCGGACCCAGCTGATTCGGCCATCTGCGTGCTCGAAGCGCCCGACCTGCAGTGTGCCCACGAGGCCGATGCGCCGACCCGGCATCGGGCGCGCGCTACCGGCAGTCGATAGCAGCACCACCACGGTGGCGGGCGGCAAGTCATCGGCTTCGCCATCGGCGTGCTCGCTCATCACCAGCGGCACCGGGCTCAGGTAGAAGCGGTCAGACGCCGGTTCCTGCTGCCCGACCACATAGCCGAACAACCGCACGGTCTGACCGTCGGCTCGCAGTAGGCGCTCGCTCGGGCGCAGCCCGCGCGAACCGACCGGGCGCGCATGCATGTCGCCGAAGTCCAGGTCGATAGGGGCCGCCGCTGCCGATGCCGGTCGTGCCCCTGCGACACTGCCGCTGGTCGCGACCGCTGCCGCCAGCCAGCCACAGACACTGCGCCTGGACAGCTGAAGCTTGGGGTTCGATGGGCGGCGGCACACGGCGGGCGAAGTCTATTCCCGCCGATGATCGAAGCGCAGCCAGATTGCACCATGTGTGTCTGCGGGGCCTACCATGCCAGTTGCGTGGCCGGCATTCCCAGCGCCGGCACCTGCCGAGGAAACCATCGCCATGAATGCACCCCTGCCCCATGCCCTGCTGCCGCTGATCGAACCCCGCCTGATCCCGGCGGAAATGCTGGACGCGTTGCGAGAACGCTTTGGCGAACGCTGCAGCACCGCCACCGCAGTGCGCGAGCAGCATGGCCGCGACGAAAGCACCTATCCGATGACGCCGCCCGAAGCGGTGGTGTTCTGCGAGAGCATCGACGATGTGTCCGCGGTGCTGACGCTGGCCCACGCGCACGCGGTGCCGGTGATCCCGTTCGGTGTCGGCTCGTCGCTGGAGGGTCACCTGCTGGCGGTGCAGGGCGGTGTCAGCGTCGATGTCTCGCGCCTGAACCGCATGGTGCAAGTCAATGCCGAGGACCTGACCGTCACCGTGCAAGCGGGGGTGACGCGCGAGCAGCTCAACCGCGAAATTCGCGACACGGGCTTGTTTTTTCCGATCGATCCGGGTGCCAACGCCAGTCTGGGCGGCATGGCCGCCACGCGCGCCAGCGGCACGAACGCCGTGCGCTACGGCACCATGCGCGAGAACGTGCTGGGCCTGACCGTGGTCACCGCCACCGGTGAGGTCATCCGCACCGGCACCCGCGCCAAGAAGTCCAGCGCCGGCTACGCCCTGACGCGCCTGTTCGTCGGCAGCGAAGGCACGCTCGGGGTGATGTGCGAAGTCACGCTGCGCTTGTATCCGTTGCCCGAATCGGTAAGCGCCGCGGTGTGCCACTTTCCGAGCATCGATGCTGCGGTGCAAACCACGATCCAGATCATCCAGATGGGCGTGCCGATCGCGCGTTGCGAATTGCTGGACGCCAACGCGATCCGCGCGGTCAACAGGCATTCGAAGTTGGGCCTGCGTGAGGCACCGATGCTGCTGATGGAGTTCCACGGCAGCCCGAACGCCGTGCAGGAACAGATCGAGACGGTGCAGTCGCTGGCGGCCGAACACGGCGGCGAAGCCTTCGAGTTCGCAAGGACGCCAGAAGAGCGAACCAAGCTCTGGACCGCGCGCCACCAGTCGTACTTCGCTGCGCTGCAGATGCGGCCCGGCAGCCGCTCTTTGTCCACCGACACCTGCGTGCCGATCTCACGCCTGGCCGAAAGCATCAACGCTTCGGTCGACGAAGCCGAAGCGTCGGGCATCCCGTACTGGATCGTCGGCCATGTCGGCGACGGCAACTTCCACCTGAGCTACCTGATCGACCCGAATGACGCCGACGAGCTGGCCACGGTCGAAAAGCTCAGCGAACAGATGGTGCACCGGGCGTTACGGCTGGAGGGCACCTGCACCGGTGAACACGGCATCGGGCTGCACAAGATGGGGTACTTGGTCGACGAAGCCGGCGCCGGCGCGGTGGACATGATGCGGGCTATCAAGCGGGCCCTGGACCCACGCAACATCATGAATCCGGGAAAGGTGTTTACCGCCTCGCGCTAATCAAGTGGTCAGGTTCAGCGCCCTCTCGTACCAACGAGGCAACCCGCGTCACGAGGTGTTGCAGCCAATAACGGCCCGCCAGCAAAGACGGGCCGTTCTCTGCTTTAGCCCAGCCGGCTACGCCGACGCCGCAGGCTTGTCAGTCCTGCGAGCACACCGCCCAGACCCACCAGAACGAGGCTTGCCGGTTCTGGCACACCGGCACCCCTGACTTCGAAGTTTGTCGTCATGGCGTTTGCGGTGCCAAAGGTCCAAGATACGTTATCGACCGCCCCGTCGAAAAAGCCAGAGATGCCCGAGCCCATGAACGCCACGAATCCCGTGACTGTCGCATTCCCATAGGCAGCATGCCAGTCGGACAGCGATTCATCGTAAGCGTAGCCGTTGCCGTCTAGATCAGCAACGAAGCCGAACGCCCCGGCACTCCACAGGTTGGTACCGCCATTGCCGCCGACCGTAACCCAGACATCGGTCATGGCAACTCCCCCGACGTTGTACACGGGTTCGTAGATGAGGTAGCCGATATCGTCGGTGGTCGGGTCGCCGTCAATGTCGACGGTGATCGCCATGGCCGGCGCCTGAACGTCGGGGTTCGTGCTGGAACTGAAACGATACCAGTCGTAACCGAAACCCGTCAGTGCCGACAGCAAGCCCAGCGAGCCTCCCGGGCTGTAACGCATCTCGGCGTAGGAACTCGAAGTTGTTGTCGTAAGCCGTACCGACCCGTTCCCTGATCGGGGGTAAGTATTCTGGATACCGACCGTGCCGCCGTTACTTGCGCCGTACTCCCAACCCGTGGCACCCACGGCCACCGGATCGGTCACAACAATATCACCACCGACCACGTTCGAGACCACAACAGCCGCATGCGCCGGCACTACAAGGGCGGCCAACAGCCCCAACATCACACTCTTCATGAAAGTCTCTTTAATTTTGGTTGTGCCACAGGTTTCAGCAAAAAGCCGAACCATCCCGTTCAGTGCTGCATCGACCTGTGAGCGACGCGCTAAAACATTGCAAGATCAAAGGTGTGGGTGCGCATACACGCCTCCACATGCGTTCCGTCATTGAGACGGTCAGCGAGTTAGCAAGTTTTATGCCAAATCTTACGGCCGAAAAATAGTGTTTTGAATCAATGCCTTGGATGCGTCGCGGTCGTCACCGCCGAAGTGCAGTGTTACAGCGTTGCTTGGTTTGTAAGTCCGCCCGACACTCGAATACTTCACGAACTGGCGGCTTCCGGGGTCGCTCCGCGCGCAGACACGATCGGTGTCGGCGTGCCGGCGCCGGGGTGCCGAGAACGACTCGCTTCGGCTGCGGGCAGACCCACTCCGGTAAATAACCATCGCTCTGCGAGTCTGGGGATGGCCTGGGACGTCGAGTCAGCGTATGACGATGCCGCCATGATCTCGGTAGCAATGCCATTCGGCACGCCCATTCAGGTCAGCGATGCGCTCACCGTCCAATGCCGGGTCACGTCGCCCTTCGCGTTGACACTTTCCAGATGCACCCCGAATCCCCACAGCCGCGCCACATGCTTCAGCACCTCCTGCCCGTTGTCATGCAGCGGCCGGTCGTTGTGCTGGAAATGGCGCAGGGTCAGTGAACGGTCGCCACGCAGGTTGACATTCCAGACCTGGATGTTCGGCTCTCGCGAACCCAGGTCGTATTGGCGGCTCAGCGCTTCACGCAGGCGGCGGTAGCCGCGGTCGTCGTGAATGGCGCTGACTTCGAGTTCGCTGTCGCGTTCGTCGTCGGTGATCGCGAACAGCCGCAAGTCACGCATCAGCTTCGGGCTCAGGAACTGGCCGATGAAGCTTTCGTCCTTGTAGTTGTGCATGGCGTCGTGCAGCACCGGCAGCCACGGTTTGCCGGCGATGTCGGGAAACCAGTCGCGGTCTTCGTCGTCGGGCTTCTCGCAGATCCGCTTGATGTCGGTGTACATCGCAAAGCCCAGCGCATACGGGTTGATGCCGCTGTAAGCGGGGTGACCCACCGGCGGCTGGTAGATTACGTTGGTGTGTGACTTGAGCCATTCGATCATCACGCCGTCGGTCAGGAAGCCGTCGTCGTACATGGTGTTGAGCAGCTTGTGGTGCCAGAAGCAGTTGTGGTTGATGAAGCACGACGCCTTGTAGGCGTGAGAGTGCTCGACGCTGAAGTCGAAGACCGGGCCGTGGTCGTGCTCGATGCTTTCGATGGTGGTGAAGTCGTCCTTCTTCACGAACCATTGCGCCGATGCCAGCGTCGACCGCAAGGCCTGCTGCTTGGCCGGCAGCCGAAAGCCGATCTCTCGTTCGAACCGCGCCAGGTCACTGCCGGTAATCACCAACCTGTGCGTGCCGTCCTTCTGCGGGCGCACTGAACAGACGATGCCCAGATTCAGCAACAGCAGTTGCTCGGTGCGCAGCAATTCGACGCTCTTGCTGACCAGGATGGCCTGCCGGTCGGCCACCGAAACGCAACCATCGGTGTCGAAGTGCCCGCGCAGAAATGCCGTCACCACCGCCTTCGGTGAACGCAGCACGATGCTGGGCACTGTTTTGCGGCCCGCCGCGCCCACCCCTTGGGCGAAGCCCAGGTTGGATACCAGTACCCGCGCCAGGGCGGCACTGTGAACCGTGCTGTTGAAGTGATTGCGGTCCGGCCGCCGGCGGGCTGCTACGCCGAAACACTCGAACATCGTGTGCTCGAAGAAGGTCAGCAGCACCTCGTCTTGCGAGGTCAGGTTGATGCGGCCCGAATGGGTGATCTCGACAAAGCCGTCGCCAGTCAGTTGGCCCAACACCTCGGCCAGATCGGGGTCCAGTGTGGCCGGCTTGCGTGGCAAGGTGTCGGCGTCCTTCAAAGTCAGCGGCCGCAGCGGGTCTGCTCTCGTGGCCTGCCACTCGCGGCCGCAGGCAGCCAAGCGCGCCAGGGTCTGCGCACCCACCCGCAGGCCTGTGTTGCCCGACTGCCATTTGGCAAAGGTGTGTTGCGAAACCCCGTGTCGGTCGCAGATCTCGGCCTGCCTCGGCCGGGATGCGGTGTCGTAGTCGATGGCTGCCGGGTTGGAAGCGAAGACCGAATGACCGCGGCGAATCTGAACCTTGTCGCCCACCTTCAAGGACTGCAGTTCCCACCAGTCGTCGCCAAGCAGGATCTTGTGGTCGGCGCCGCCGTGCAGCACATAGCCATGGCGGGTTTGCACGCGGACCCGCTTGCGGTCTTCATGTTGGAACCAGTTGACAACGTGGTTGCCGTCTTCAACGGTGCCGTCGAAGCAGGTCTCGACCAGCTCTTGCGCCGGCATCAGACCCTGGTCGGTGACGATGAGCGTGTCACCGGTCACGCAGGCCCAACCTTCATTCATCACCTGCGTCTGCCGCTGCGGGTAGAAGTACTGCGCCACCTTGCGCACGATGCGCACGATCTCGCGCTGCCAGGGCTCCAGCAGCGGTGCGTTCTTCTCGATGAAGTACAGCAAGTTCTCTTGCGGCTCGTCCGGGAAGCGCTTGGCTTCGGGTGCTTGATCTTCCAGCGCCGATTTCTTCGGCAAGGTGCGCCACAGGTCATTGACTTGCAGCTGTGCATAGGCCTCGCGGTCGGCGCGCTCGGCGAGTTCTTGCGCCAAACTGCGGCGCGCCGGGCGGCGGTAGCGGTCGACGCCGTGGTTCTGGAGCGCATGGCAGCTGTCCAGAAACGACTCCACCGCGTCCAGGCCGTGCTTGTCTTCGCAGGCAGCGACGTAGTTGCGCGCATAGACCAGGTAGTCGACGATCGAGCCCGCATCGGTCCACATGCGGAACAGGTAGTTGCCCTTGAAGAAGCTGTTGTGGCCATAGGCCGCATGCGCAATCACCAGCGCCTGCATCGCCATCGTGTTCTCCTCCATCAGGTAGCTGATGCAGGGGTCGGAGTTGATGACGATCTCGTAGGCCAGCCCCATGTGGCCGCGCTTGTAATTCTTCTCGGTGGCGATGAACTCTTTGCCGTAGCTCCAGTGGCGGTAGTTGACCGGCATGCCCACGCTGGCATACGCGTCCATCATCTGCTCGGCCGTGATGATCTCGAGCTGGTTCGGGTAGGTGTCGAGCCCGAAGCGTTCGGCGGTGGCGCGGATGACGCGGTGGTAGGTTTCGATCAGATCAAACGACCAGTCGCTGGGCCCCGGCAGGTTGACATCGGGCCGGTTCGGCGGCGGCAGCGGCTGTTCCAGTGCCAGCCGCTGGCCGTGGTGGCCATGATTCGGGGTCACGGGGGTGTGCATCGTGGTCATGCGGCCTTGGCACCTTGCTTCTTGAACAGGTCGCGGAACACCGGGTAGATCTGCGACGCCTGGGTGGCCTTTCTCATCGCGAAGTGACCATGTGCGTCCTGCAGGTGCCGGTACTCGTCCCACAGGTTCTGCTCTTCTTCGGCCACCTGCACATAAGCAAAGTAGCGCACCAGCGGCAGCAGCTTGTCGTTGAGCAGCTCACGGCAGCGGCCGCTGTCGTGGTGCCAGTTGTCGCCGTCGCTGGCTTGCGCGCCGTAGATGTTCCATTGCGCCGGGTCGTAGCGCTCACGGATGATTGCTTCCATCAGCACCAGCGCGCTGCTGACCACCGTGCCGCCGGTTTCGCGGGCGTGGAAGAAGTTTTCTTCGTCGACTTCCTGCGCTTGCGTGTGGTGGCGGATGAAGACCAGGTCGATCTTTTCGTAATGGCGGGTCAGGAACAGATAGAGCAGGATGAAGAAACG
>JBDSMV010000239.1:0-3027 GCA_039915715.1 Rubrivivax sp.
TGGCGCGGGGGCGTATTTCGCGCATGGCATCGACGATCCAGTCAACTACGCATGTGGTGGCTTCATTGCGGCGAACCCGGCGTCGGTTTCAGCGTCGACGACTGCAGTTGCCCAGGCGTACAACTTCGTGTGTGCCGAAAACGTCTACTCCTATTCCAACTATCGCTTGGCTGCCGACTACAAGTTCGACCGCGACCACATGGTGTATGCCAGCTATTCGAACGGCACCCATGCCGGCGGCTTCAACTCCGGCGCGGTGACGATCGGCGGCGTGCCGACCCTGCTGCCGTTCGCACCCGAGAAGGTCAAGGCTCTGGAGATCGGAACCAAAAACACACTCCTGGGCCGGATGCTGACCCTGAACGCAGCCGCCTACGTGAACGATTACCGCGATCTGCACGCCCAGACCTCGATTCCCAATCCGAACGCGCCCCTCACCAGCGTCATCGCCCTGGTCCAGAACGTCGGCAAGGACCGCGCCTATGGTCTGGATCTGGAAGCCGTTCTCAGGCCTACCCAGGACCTGCGATTGACCATGGCTTACAACTATCTGAATGCCAAGCAGCTGGACTACGGGGTCAACACCTTCAACTTCGGCGGCACTGCCGGTTTCTGCGGAATCACACCGAGTTGCGTTCCGTCCACGGGCGAGGCCAACACGGTGCAAGGTACGCCATTCCCGAATGCCCGCACCGATCCGAACCGCTTCGTTCCCGTGCTCGATGCCAACGGCAACCCGGTCATCACCAATGGCGTGCCGCAAGTCCGCTATGTGCTGGCAGGCACCGGACGCGATGGAACGAAATACACCGGCCAACGCGCGTTCTCGCCCAAGCACACCATCCAGTTCGGTGTGGGCTACACGATCAATATGGGCAGCGCCGGCACTTTGACGCCGGAAGTCCAGACCTACTACAACAGCGGCTACATCCTCACCGACCTGACACCCGGATACGGCAACAACGCGTCGTTCACCAAGACCGATCTGCGACTGACCTACCGCACGGTCGACGGCAACTACTCGGTCCAGGCGTTTGTCAACAACATCGAGGACAACGCGACCATCACGCGTGCCGTGTACGGGAACCATCGCTCACTGCTGGTGACTTATGCGCCGCCACGGAGCTACGGCGCCACCGTGGGCATTCGCTTCTAACCGTGGCGTGGTCGTGCAGGGGGCTGCTGGAACGAGCGAGATGAGCCGCGCTGCAGCGCCCCCGATCAGCCTGCGCATGAAATGGGCCTTCGGCGTCGGCAGCACGGCCGAGTCGATCGTCATCACGACGACCAGCATGTTCCTGATGTTGTTCTACAACCAGGTGCGCGGGCTGGACCCGGCGAGCATCGGTGTCGCGCTCGCCATCGGGCTGGCGTTCAACGCGGTGTTCGACCCCTTGGTCGGCTCGTGGTCCGATCGCACCCGCACGCGATGGGGTCGCCGTCACCCGTTCATGTTCGGCTCGATCCTGCCGGCGGGATTGCTGTACTACCTGCTGTTCAATCCCCCAGGCGGTCTGGGCACCACCGGCGAGCTGGTGTGGTTGTGCGCCATGAACGTGTTGCTGCTGCAGGCGATGACGCTGTTTCACACGCCGCATCTGGCGCTTGGCGGGGAGATGTCCACCGACTATCTCGAACGCACCAGCATCATGAGCGTCAACACCTTCTTTTTGTGGATCGGCGACACCGCAGGCTGGTTGTTGTCGTTCTCGGTGTTCTTTCGCGCCACTGCCGAGTTCTCCAACGGGGCACTCGACCCCGCGCGCTGGCCGGCGTTCTCCATCAGCATCGCCCTGTTCGTGATGTTTTGCCTGACTTTGTCCAGCTCGATCACCCAGCGGCGCATTCCTTATCTTCTGCAACCCGCCAACACCGCGCCGGGCTTCGGTGCGGCGGAATGGGGCCGCGACATTGGGCGCGTGCTGCGCAACCGCAACTACCTGGTGCTGTTGATCGGCTTTTTCTTCCTGTCGCTGATGACCGGTGTGCGAGGCGGTTTGTGGATCTACACCGCGACCTACTTCTGGCAACTCCAGAACGAGCAGATCGCCTACTTCGCCATCGGCAGCCTGTGCGGCTACCTGTTCGGTTCCTTCGCGGTCAAGCACCTGCATGAGCGGTTCGACAAGCGCTGGACCGGCATGGTGGCGCTCATCGTCTATTGCATCGGTCCTGCGATTCCACTCGCGCTCGGCTACTTCGGTGTCCTGACCGCACAGACCCCGTGGCTGCTGGCGATCCTGATCGCGTTCTCGCTGCTGCAACACGCGCCGTACAGCCTGATGACCACCACCATCTACTCGGCTCTGGCGGACATCGCCGACGAGAACGAGCTGCGCTACGGCATCCGCCAGGAAGGCACGCTCTACGCCACCCGAACCTTCTTTTCTCGCGTCGATCAAGCGCTCGGCACAGCACTGGCAGGGTGGGTGCTTGCAGCGATCGCGTTCCCCGCCAAAGCCGTACCCGGTCAAGTGCCCGACGCGGTGCTGATGGGCTTGGCCGCAGCCTTCGTGCTGTCGGCCGTGCCGGGCCTGGTGGCCGCCATCTTCTACGGCATGCTGCGCGTCACGCGCGCCACCCACGATGCCACACGGAAGGCGCTGATCGCTCGCCAACAGAGCACCTTGCAGCCCGTTCCCACCAATTGAACATCCAGTGAGCACCCCGTGATCACCATGCCCACCGACCACGCTGCCAACAAGCGCTGCCTGGCGCAATTCCTGCATCGCCTGTCCGAAAGCGATGGCCAGGCGATCGACGACACGCTGGCCGCACACTGCAGCAATGACGCCACCTGGCGCATCTTCCACCCGTTCAACGACCTGCACGGGAGCGCTGAAGTGGCAGCGCAGTTCTGGCACCCGCTGCGCGCGGCCTTCGCCGATTGGGAAGCGCGGATGGCGTTCTCCATCGCCGGTGAGTACGAAGGGCGCGAGGTCGTCAGCACCTGGGGCGTGCTGATGGGCAACCTGCAAGCGCCGTGGCTGGGCATCCCACCGACCCACGGGCTGGTGTCGCTGCGCC
>JBDSMV010000277.1:0-18997 GCA_039915715.1 Rubrivivax sp.
GCGTGGGCGATCTCGTCGATCGGCAACACCGCATCCAGGGGGGCACCGGGGTTTGGACCGACGTCTTCGACGCGGCTGTAGCGGCCCCACAGCGTGACCTCGCTGCCGACGTCGGCCGCCGGCATCGGCTGCAGGTCGACGGCCAGCATGTCCATCGAGACCCGGCCGACCGTGCTGGTGCGCAAACCGTCCACCAGCACCGGGGTGCCGGTGGGGCAGTGACGCGGGTAGCCGTCGGCATAACCGCAGGCCACGATGCCGATCCGTTGCGGCGCTGTGGCCGTGAAGCTGCTGGCATAGCCGACCGTGTCGCCGGGCTGCAGTTGCTGGGTGGCGATCAACTGCGAGCGCAGGGTCATTGCCGGCTGCAGGCCCCAAGAGGTCAGCGTGCCGCCCGGATGGTCTGGCGCGCTGCCGTAGCACAGGATCCCGGCGCGCACCCAGTCGTTGTGCAGCGCCGGGCGACCTTCAGATGGCCCGTGGCGCAGCACCGCGGCGCTGTTGCTCAGGCAGCGCTCACCCGGCAGATCCCCGGCCGCCTGCTCGAAGGCCTGCAACTGGTGGGCGATGCCGCGTGCGCCGTCGGCGTCAGAGAAGTGCGTCATCAGCGACACCTCGTCGACCTGCGGCAAGGCGCTCAGCCGCGCCCAGGCGCTGCGGTAGGCAGCAGGCGTGAAGCCGAGCCGGTTCATGCCGCTGTTGAGCTTCACGAACACGCGTTGCGGCACTTGCGTCTTGTGCGCGGCCAGCCAGTCGATCTGGGCCGCGTGGTGCACCACGTGCCACAGCGACAGGCGCGAACAGGCTTCCAGGTCGCGCGGCTCGAAGGCGCCTTCGAGCAACAGGATCGGCCCGCGCCAGCCAAGCGCGCGCAGCCGTTCGGCTTCCACGATGTCCAGCAGTGCGAAGCCGTCGGCCCCGCACAGCCCCTCGTAGGCGCGTTCGATGCCGTGCCCGTAGGCGTCGGCCTTGACCACCGCCCAGACCCGGGCGTCGGGCTCCGCCTGGCGGGCGCGCTGCAGGTTGTTGCGCAGCGCCTCGCGGTGGATCAGGGCTTCGATCGGACGGGGCATCGGGGATTCACGCGGTTCGAGACAGGTTTCACGCGGTCGCGGCGCGCGTGCACGCGACGGGCGCAGCCGGTGCGGGGGTCATTCTGCCAGCGCAGACCTGCGTGCTATAACCCGCCCGCCGCTGCAGTGCCCTCACCCATCGGACGGGATCCGACGCGTCGTTGCAGCGCAAAAACAACCTGCAATGCGCAGGTTCAGGCCGCAGGGGCAGCCCGCCGAGCGGACGGGGACGACAGACAAAGCGCCGGGGGTCGACCGCGCGCGAGACCGACAGCCCGCTGGGCTGAGCCGATGAAAAAAGGTTTCTCGACCATCATGTCGGCGCAGTTCTTCAGCTCGCTGGCTGACAACGCGCTGTTGGTCGCAGCGATTGAGCTGTTGCGAACGAGTCAGTCTCCGGCCTGGCAGATCCCGGCACTGGCGCCGATGTTCGCACTGTTCTATGTGCTGCTGGCGCCGCTCGTGGGGGTGTTCGCCGACGCCCTGCCCAAGGGCCGCGTGATGCTCGTCAGCAATGGCATCAAGGTCGTGGGTTGCCTGATGATGCTGTTCGGCGGTCACCCGCTGCTGTCGTATGCGGTGGTGGGCCTGGGGGCGGCGGCCTATTCTCCGGCCAAGTACGGCATCCTGACCGAGTTGTTGCCGCCGTCCCAACTGGTCAAGGGCAACGGCTGGATCGAAGGCCTGACGGTGGGATCGATCATCCTCGGCATCCTGCTCGGCGGGCTGCTGATCGGCCCGCACCTGTCGCCGCTGCTGCTGGCGTTCGACTTTCCCTTCATCGACACCCGGGTCGACACCCCCCCCGAAGCCGCCATCGCCTTCACCGGGCTCCTGTATGTGCTGGCTGCGGTCTTCAATCTCTACATCCCGCGCACCACCGCGCCACTGCAGCGTTTCAATGCCAACCTGCCCGAACTGGTGCGCGACTTCTCGCGCTGCAACGCTCGGCTCTGGGCCGACAAGCTGGGCCAGATCACGCTGGCCACCACCACCTTGTTGTGGGGCATCTTCGGCAACCTGCGAGTGATCGTGTTTGCCTGGGCGGCTGCGGCGCTGGGCTACGACACGTCGCAAGCCTCGAAGCTTGCCGGGGTTGTGATCGTCGGTTCGGTGGTGGGCGCGGTCACCGCCGCCAGCATCACCCGGCTCGACAAGGCCACCAACGTGATCCCGCTGGGGATCGTGGTGGGCTTCGTGATGATCGGCTTGAACGTACTGACCAACGTGTGGGTGGCGGCGCCGTTCCTGCTGGTGCTGGGCGCCCTCTGCGGCTTTTTGATCGTGCCGATGAATGCGCTGCTGCAGCACCGCGGCCACAACCTGATGGGTGCCGGGCGCTCGATTGCGGTGCAGAACTTCAACGAGCAGGCCTGCATCCTGGGGCTGGGTGCGTTCTACGTCGGGATGACGCGCTTCGGGCTGTCTGCCTTTGGGGCGATCGCCATCTTCGGGCTGCTGGTGGCGGCCATCATGGAAGTGATTCGGCGCTGGCACCGCCACAACACCGTGCAGCACCGCGACGAGGTCGAACGCCTGCTGGCGATCGCGCGCAGCGACCGGCATTGACGCAGCCACTGTCGCAACCCGCCAGCGGGCGTGGCACGGCGGCGTGGGCGCCGGCCGCGGCGTTGATGCTCAATGCGCTGGTCTGGGGCACGTCGTGGTGGCCGCTTCGGCAGTTCGAATCGGTGGGGCTGCATCCGCTGTGGGCCACCGCACTGATCTACGGTGTGGTGCTGGTCGGCATCACGGCCTGGCGCCCTGCCGCATGGCGCCAGCTGCTGGGCACGCCTTCGCTGTGGTGGCTGGTTCTGGCCGCCGGCACCACCAATGCCTGCTTCAACTGGGGCGTGACGATCGGCGATGTGGTTCGCGTAGTGCTGCTGTTCTATCTGATGCCGCTGTGGGCGGTGCTGCTGGCGCGCCTGTTGCTGGACGAAGCACTGACCGCCGCCACCGCCCTGCGGGTGACGATGGCGCTGGCCGGCGCCGCCGTGGTGCTGTGGCCCACCGGCACGGCCGGCGGCAGCGGCGGGCTGCCGCTGCCCGATACCCTGGCCGAGTGGCTGGGGGTGGTGGGCGGCTTCAGCTTCGCACTCAACAATGTGCTGCTGCGGCGCGAATCGCAGCAGCCCGAAGCGGCGCGGGCCCTGGCAATGTTCCTGGGCGGTACCGTGGTGGCGGCGTTGCTGGCGCTGGTGCTGACCGCGCAAGGCAGGGTGCCGGGACCGCCGCCGTTGTCCGCAGGCTGGATCGCCGGGGGGTTGGCGATGGCACTGGCGTTTCTGGTGGGCAACCTGGCGCTGCAGTACGGCGCGTCGCGGCTGCGGGCCGGCACCACGGCGGTGATCATGATCACCGAGGTGATCTTCGCTGCGGGCTCGGCGGTGCTGCTGGGCGCCGGGGTGCTGACGCCGGCGGTGCTGATCGGCGGCGCCTTGATCGTCGGCGCGGCGCTGTTGGCAAGCCGCGGTTGAGCGGAGCGTGGCCTGCGCGGTCAGCGGTCGAAGTCAGGGCGCTGTCAGACCGACCCCGGACCGAAGTCAGGCGGCCTTGAGCCCGTGGTGCGACAGCAGTTGCGCCAACTCGCTCTCCTGCAGCGGCTTTCCGAGATAGGCGTCGCAACCGGCCAGCAGCCCACGCGCCCGGTCGACCTCGCTGTGGTGGGCCGACACCAGCACCACGCTGCTGTCGACAGTCGCCGCCGACTGGCGGACGCGCTGGCACAACCCCAACCCGTCGAGCGCACTCAAGGGCCCGAGTTCGACGTCCAGGAAGATCAGGTCGTAGGCATGGGTTTCGAACAACGCGATCGCGTCGCCACTGTTGTCGGCGCAGGTCACCTGCACCCCGTGGGCTTCCAGGCGCCGCTGCAGAAAACGGGCCGCGACCTGACTGTCGTCGACCACCAGCGCCATCGGTTGACCTGCTGACGGCAGCGAGGGAGGTGGACTCAGCGGCGGGTGCTGCTGCGGCCGAGTCAGCGACATCGACGCGGACTCGCGCAGATGGGACGGTGCGTCGACCCAGGCCTGCATCGGCGCCCGCAAGCGCGTTGCCGCAGGCGCTGCAGTGGCCGATGTCGGCGTTGGAGCAGAAGGGGACGGTGACGGTGACGGGGAGGCGGGAGCGGGCAACGACGACAAATCATCGGCCGGCACGAACACGGGCGAGCCGCCCCGGCCAGAGCCCTGCCAGCCCGCCGGCCATTCAGGTTCCCAGCCGGGCTGGGTCTCGGGCTGCCACTCGGCTCGCAGGAGATGCGGCAGCGGCGGTTCGTCGAGCGGGCCGGGCTGCGGCTGGGCCTGCGTCGGCGTCGGCGCTTGCGTCTTCGCTCGGGGCGGCACGTTGAAAGCCCCTGGCGCAGTTTCGGCATCGGGGTCGGCCACCACTGCGCCCGCGGCCTGCCAGGCCGCTGTTTGCGACAAGGCATCAACCATCCCTTCCGACGATCCGGTCAGCGGTGGTGCAGCGGCCATCGGCGGCGCAGATTCGCGCATCAAAGTCGCTGCCGCGGCCGGTTCGCCGACCAGAGACACCAGCGCGTCGAGCTCGCGCATCACGCGCAGCGGATCGATGGGCCGCGGCATCCAGTTCAGGGCCCCATCGGGCGAGTGGCTGCCGATGAAGACACAGGCGCTGACCCGCTCGGTGACGCGCACCACCTCGACCGACGGTTTGTGGTCGGCGTCGGCCACCAGGAAGTCGGCGGTGTCGACGCGTTTGGTCAGCACATAGGCGGTCTTGCGCTCGCCAGCCAGCCTGAAGCAGGACCCGAGCGTGCGGCGCTCGAACTCGCTGAAGCCGAGCAGGGCGACACGGTGGCTCTTGACTGGGGCTTGCGGCATCGTCGGAGGCGCCCGGGCGGGCGGTGGTTCACTGCATGCGGTGCGCCGACAAGCAGGCGAGTCGCTGATGCTACCGTCGCTGTCCCCGCTACGCCAGGAGCCCGCCGTGACCGATGCCGCCGATGCCCAAGCCTTCGCTCGACCCGTCGCCGACCCCGTCGACGAACAGGCAGGCAGGCAGTCGCCGGAATCGGTCTTCGGCCACCTCCCCGCCTATGCCGGCGACCCGATCCTGAGCCTCAACGAAGACTTCCAGCGCGACCGCCGGCCGGACAAGGTCAACCTGTCGATCGGCATCTATTTCGACGACGCCGGGCGCATCCCGGTGCTCGCCAGCGTGCAGCAGGCCGAACGCCAGATGCTGGAAGCCGCGCGCCCCAAGCCCTACCTGCCGATCGAGGGCGATGCCGCGATGCGCGCTGCGGTGCAGGATTTGTTGTTTGGCGCCGACCATGAAGCCATCACCAGCGGGCGCATCGCCACGCTGCAAACCGTGGGCTCAAGCGGTGGCTTGCGGGTGGGTGCCGACTTCCTGCACCAGTGGCTGCCGGGCAGTGGGGTCTGGATCAGCAGCCCCACCTGGGACAACCACCGCGCGATGTTCGAAGGCGCCGGCCTGAAGGTGCAGACCTATCCGTACCACGACCCCGCCACCGGCGGCCTCGCGTTCGACGAGATGCTCGACGCACTGCGCACCCTGCCAGCGCGCAGCATCGTGCTTGTGCATGCCTGCTGCCACAACCCCACCGGGATCGACCTCACGGCCGAGCAATGGCGCGCGTTGATCCCGGTGCTGAAGGAACGCGAACTGCTGCCGTACCTGGACCTGGCCTACCAGGGCTATGGCGACGGCATCGACGCCGACGCCTTTGCGGTGCGCGAGTTGGCCAACGCCGGGATGCGCTTCTTCGTCGCCAATTCGTTCTCGAAGAGCATGAGCCTGTACGGCGAACGCGCCGGCGCACTCAGCGTGGTGTGCGGCAGCGCCGAAGAAGCGGCCCGCGTGCTGGGGCAATTGAAGTCGACCGTGCGACGCAACTATTCGAGCCCGGCGATCCATGCGGCAGGAATCGTCTCGCGCGTGCTCACCGACCCGGCGTTGCGGCAGTCGTGGCAGGCCGATGTGGCCGCGATGCGCGATCGCATCGTCTCGATGCGCCACCGCCTGCACGATCTGTTGAAGCAGCAACTGCCCGGTCACGACTTCGGCTACTTCCTGAGCCAGCGCGGGATGTTCAGCTACACCGGGCTCAGCCCGGCCCAAGCCGACCTGCTGCGCACCGAGCACGGGGTCTATGTGTTGCGATCGGGTCGCATGTGCGTGGCGGGGCTCAACAGCGGCAATGTCGAGCGCACCGCGTTGGCGATGGCGGCGGTGTTGAACGCGGCGGGCTGACCGACCCCGGCGCCTTCAGGCGGGTAGCAACAGCGCGCTCTCCGCCGAGCGGCATTGCGCAGGCGGGGCTGTGGTCGCCGGCTGCAGCAGCGAATACAGATCCTTCGGGTCCGCCGGCTGCGCGATCAAGTCGACCGTGCTGCCAACGCCCGCGTCGCGCGCCAGCGCGGCCATCAGGCGCAGGGCCGAGAAGTCTTCCAGCGCGAAGCCCACCGAATCGAACACCGTGACCGCGTCGGCGTCGGGCCGTCCGGCGGCGCTGCCGCACAGCACGCGCCACAACTCGGTGACGGCGAAGTCGGCCGGCATTTGTTGCAGGTCGCCTTCGATGCGGGTCTGGGGTTCGTACTCGACGAACACCGAAGCGCCTGCCAGCACGCCCGGATGCAACTCGGTCTTGCCCGGGCAGTCGCCGCCGACGGCGTTGATGTGCATGCCGGGCTCGATCATCTGCGGGGTCAGGATGGTGGCATTGCGCTTGTCGGCGGTCACGGTGGTGACGATGCCCGCGCCGCGCACCGCCTGCGCGATGCTGTCGCAGCGCTCCAGGTGCAGCCCGGGCGTGCGGCGCAGGTTGCGCATCAGGCGCGCGGTGGCGGCCGCATCGGTGTCGAACAGCCGCAGCGTGTCGATGCCCATCAGGTGGTGAAAAGCCAGCGCCTGGAATTCGCTCTGCGCGCCATTGCCGATCAGCGCCATCGTGCGGCGACGGGCGCGGGTTTCGGTGTCGGCACCGTCAGCTGCCACTGGATTGGCCAATGCACGCGCCGCCATCACCGACGTGGCTGCCGTGCGGATGGCGGTGGTCAACGTCATCTCGCTCAGCAGGGCGGGCTTGCCGCTGGCCACATCGGCCAGCACGCCGAAGGCCATCACCGTCGGCAGGCCGAGCCGACCATTGCGCGGATGGCCGTTGACGTACTTGAAGCTGTAGTGGGCGTTGTCGGCCACCGGCATCAGCTCGATCACGCCGTCGCGCGAATGACTGGCCAGCCGAGCCACCTTGTCGAAGTCGGGCCAGCGCCGGTAGTCAAACTCGATCGCCTGCAGCATGCGCTGCAGCACCTCGGGCAGTCCATGGCGGGCGACGATGGCGGCGATGTCAGGGGTTTGCAGCAGCGTGGTCATGTGGGTCTCCCGGGCGGTCATTCGAGAAAGTCGTCGACTCGGATTCGATTTTGAAAAGGGTGAGTGGCAATGAGAAGCGGCAGAAACACGCCGGATTCGCCAGTAATCTGTCGTTTCGACAGGGTTGCCTGCCAAAATGCAGCATGGACACCACCGACCTGCGCTTGCTGGCCCTGCTTCGCGGAAACGCCCGCACCCCGGTGGCGGCGCTGGCGCAACAGCTGGGCGTCTCGCGCGGCACCGTCACCAACCGCGTGCGCCGGCTGGAGGACGACGGCGTCATCACCGGCTACACCGTGCGGTTGCGCCCCGACGCGCAGGCCGACCGCATCAGCGCCTGGATGAGCATCGCCGTCGAAGGCAACCAGACCCGCAGCGTGATCGCCACCTTGCTCGGCGAACCCGGTGTGGCGGGGCTTCACGACACCAACGGCCGCTGGGACCTGTTGGCCGAACTGCGCGCTGCCCACCTGGCCGAACTGGCCGAGGTGCTGGAGCGGGTGCGTTTGATCCGCGGCATCGGCAATACCGAAACCAGCATCCACCTGCAGACCTACAAGCTGTCGTGAGCCGTTCCACAACGCCCATACGAGATGCCATCGAATGCCATGCGAGCCGTGGCCTCGGCCGATACGCAAATACCCGTCCCCTCGAATGCGGGTTCCGGTCCTCGACTCGGGCTGTTAGCTTCCGCCGGTTCGCCGCGCCGCGTCAGTTGACCTGCGCCCCCTGATACCCCGGAAGGAACGCCATGCAGACGCCATTCAGCTCGACCCGCAAGTCCGCCACGCTGCTGGCCCTGGCCGGCGCGGTGGCACTGTTGACGGCCGGGCCGGCCTATGCCGACTTCACCATCAAGCCGTACTTCGAATTCAAGAAGCCGCGCCAGATCTCGCTCGACGGCGACATCTCGCTCGATACCAATGGCAAGTCGGCGCCGTATTTCGGCGCAGCCGGTGCCACCTATGTGTTCGGCTTCGAAGGCATCAGCCAATACGACGGCGCCACGCTGAACCGCAACTTCATCCCGCCCGACACGATGGGTGCGGTGGGACGCACGCAGTATCTGGAAACCAGCAACGGCGCTTTTGGGGTCTTCGACAAGTCCACCGGCACGCGCCTGTCGCTGACCGCGGACGTCGCGTTCTGGGCCGCAGCCGGCCAGACCGGCGCCAACGGCGACACCCGCGTGCTCTACAACGCGGCTGCCGGACGCTGGGTCGTGGCCGCCTTTGGCGGCAACACGAAGGACATCCAGATCGCCATTTCCGACACCGACAACGCGCTCGGCACCTGGAAGTCGGTCAAGTACGAGGGCTATGCGGGGCTCGGCTTCGGCGCCACGGCCGACTACCCGACGCTCGCGATGGACACCAACGCGATCTACATCGGCACCAACAACTTCGCGCCGGCCACCAGCGGGGGAGCCAACAGCTTCCGCGGCACGACGCTCAACGTGATCCCGGTCAACAGCCTGTTCAACCCGGGAGCGCCCTCACTGGCGGGCTTCCAGCAGTTCACGACGCCGTATGTCAGCGGTGGACCGGGCGAGATCGACCGCGGCTTTGCGCAGCAAGGCATCAACAGCCGCACGCCGCGCAGTTCGGGCACGGTGGTGGCGGCATCGCTGTCGGACTTCGACATCGTCGGTTTCAAGATCAACGGGCTGACGCCGAATTCCGCTGCGGGTGCGACGCTGTCGGCACCGACTGGACTGGGCGAAACGGCCTACACGTCACCGGGAGCCGCGCGGCAGCCAGCGGCGGCCGTGGCGGCCAACCGACGTGTTGTCGATGCCGGGGATGAGCGCATCAGCAGCGCATCGTACGAAGCAGGCGGTCGCATCTACACCCTGCACACCGTGGATACGACGGCCGACGGTGTCGACGAGGCCCGGGTGCGCTATCTGGTGCTGGATTCGTCCACGCTTGCCATCCTGGACCAGGGCGACATCGGCACTTTCGGCTATGACAGCTACCAGGGCTCGATCGCTGTCAACAGCTTCGGCCAGGTGGTGGTGGGCTACAACCGCTCGGGTCTGGACGCTGCCACCGGCAAGATCAGCTTCATGGCGCGCACCTTCAACACGGCAGCCGACGGCAAGCTGGTGGCCACCAGCAACGAGATCCTGCTGAAAGAAAGCCTCACCGACGACTATCACAACGGCAGCCTGATCGGTGCCGCTTCAGTGGGACGCCAGCGCTGGGGCGACTACAGCGCGGTGTCGCTTGACCCGAGCGACGAGCAGTCGTTCTACCTGATCGGCGAATTCGCCCGCGAGTACAACAACGCCGCCGGCGGCCACCCCGGTGGCACAGGCGCCTCACGCTGGGGCACCTGGGTGGCGGTGTTGAACGTGACCGCAGTGCCGGAGCCCTCGACCTACCTGCTGATGCTGTTCGGCTTCGGCGTGGTTGGCGCAACGGCCCTGCGCCGGCGCGCCGCGCAACTCCACTAGGTGTCAGTGGCGGCGCCGCGCACCGGCTTGGCCCTGCTCGGCGTCGCAATCCTGGCATTTGCAGGCATCGTGTCCGCCGAGGGTGCTTCTGCAGCCGACACCCTGAGGGGCGTCTGGGGCGGACAGCGCTTGCAGCTGGTACTGGACGCCAACGGTGGTCGGCTCGACGCCGACTGTGCGAACGGCACCATCGGCGCGCCGGTGACGCCCGATGCCGATGGTCGCTTCGTGGCCCATGGCCACTTCGAAACGCATGCGGTCGGCCCCCAACCGGGCGATCCTGCGGCGCCGGGCATGGCCGGTGCCGGCGACCCCGCGCGCTTCAGCGGCAGGGTCGAAGGGGACCGCTTGTGGCTCGACATCTTGCCGGCGGGCGCCAGCACCCCGGAGCGCTTCGAATTGCGGCGGGGTGTGAAGGTCAAGCGCGTGCGATGCCTGTAACCTGAGGGCCTGTTCGCAACCGAGCCGGGGCCCCCGATGAAGATCGACTTTGTTTCCGATGTGGCCTGCCCCTGGTGCGCCGTCGGCCTCAACGCGCTGGAAGCGGCATTGGCGCGCATCGACGGTGAGTTCCCGGTGGAACTGCACTTTCAGCCCTTCGAGCTGAATCCGGACATGGGTGCCGAAGGCGCCGATGCCGCGGCCTATCTGAAGGCCAAGTACGGTATGGGCGACGCGCAACTGGCGCAGAACCGCGCCAACATCCGTGAACGCGGCGCCGTTGTCGGTTTCACATTCGGTGAACGCACCCATGTCTGGAACACTTTCGACTCGCACCGCCTGCTGCACTGGGCCGGCGTCGAGGGGCCAGAGGGCAGCCAGCGGCGCTTGAAGCACGCCCTGCTGAAGGCCTATCACGGCGATGGCCGCAACCCCGGTGCCACCGATGTGTTGGTGGAACTGGCGGCCGAGGTCGGGCTCGACGCTGACGAGGCGCTTGGGGTGCTGCAGAGCGACCGCTATGCCGCCGACGTCCGTGCGTCCGAACAGCAGTGGCAACAGGCGGGCATTCAGTCGGTGCCGTCGGTGATCATCGACGGCCGTCACTTGATCACGGGCGGCCAGCCCGCTGCCGTGTTCGAACAGGCGCTGCGGCAGATCGCGGCTTCAGCGCCCGGCTGACCCACCCGCCGCAAGGCCGCGCCGCTGTCGCGCACCGATGCCCCGCAACATCGAGATCAAGGTCCGCATCGACAGCGTCGATGCGCTGCTGCCGACCGCGCTGAAGGTAGCGGCCTGCGCGCAGGCCGAAAGCATCGAGCAAGACGACAGTTTCTTCACCGTGCCCCATGGCCGCCTGAAGCTGCGCCAGTTCGCCGACGGCAGCGCCGAGCTGATTCAGTATCACCGACCCGACACGGGTGATGCCAGAGCCAGCGATTACGTGCGAGTCCCGGTGCCTGACCCTGGCGCGCTGCGCACCGCGCTCGCGCGCTCACTCGGGCTGAAGGGCCGCGTGCACAAGCGCCGCTGGCTGGTGCTGGCAGCGACCGGCCCCTGCACGACACGCATCCATCTCGACCGGGTCGAAAGACTCGGCGACTTCATGGAACTGGAAGTGGTGCTGGCCGACGGCCAGAGCGATGCCGATGGCACGCGCATCGCCGAAACATTGATGCAGGCGCTGGGCTTGGCCGATGCCGAACGGCTGGCGGGAGCCTATCTGGATCTGCTGCCGGATCAAAACCGCGCGCCACCGGCATGAAGCACCGCATCCCGGCGGGCCTGTTGATCGAACGAGACGGCGGCATGCCGCGGGGTGCGCGAAGAAACGGGCCTGATCGCAGAAGCCTGCCCGATGCTCTGCATCGAGGAATTCCACAGCCCCGACACCCGCTACTGCGGCCCGATTCGCCGGCGCCCGACCCCAAAGGAACTGTCATGCCTCGCAGCACCATCGAACGCTTTTACGCCGCTTTCGAGCAGCTGGACGATGCCACCATGCAAGCCTGTTATGCAGCCGACGCGACGTTCGATGATCCAGCCTTCTCGCTGCGCGGCGCCCCGCAAATCGGAGCCATGTGGCACATGTTGTGCAGCGCCACACGGGCCAAAGGCATGGCGCACTGGAAGCTCGATGTCAGCCACATCACCGAGCAGGGCAGGCAGGGGAAAGCGCACTGGGAGGCGCGCTACCTGTTCTCTGCCACCGGGCGTCGCGTGCACAACAGCATCGACGCCGAGTTCGAGTTCGACGATGCCGGCCTGATCACGCGCCACCGCGACCATTTCGACTTCTGGCGCTGGTCGCGACAGGCGCTCGGCACACCGGGTGTGTTGCTGGGTTGGTCGCCGTGGCTGCGCAACAAAGTGCGTGCGCAGGCTGCGGCCAACTTGCGGCAATGGGTCCGGGCGCGGCATTGAACCCCGCCTGAGCCCGCCCGCGCCCGCCTGAGTCCCCTCCCGTCCGCTGTCCTGTGCGGTCGCTGCCGCGCGCTACATTCGACCCATGTCATTCCCGGATGCCCGCGGCAACCCCTGCGGCAGCAGCCAGCCCGATGCGCTGGCCGCCGCCGAGTCGGCGCTGTGGCGAATGATGTCGTTCTACGACACCCCGCTGGCCGACCTGGACCGCGCCATCGCCGCCGACCCCGGCTGGACCCTGCCGCACGTGATGAAGGCCGGCGCCCTGCTCGGCTTGACCGACGCGGTGCTGCTGCCCGAGGCGCGGCGACACATCGACGCCGCCAGCGCACGGGCCGAATCCGCACCGCCGCGCGAGCGCGCGCACCTGAAGGCGGTCGAGTTGCTGGCCGACGGCCGCTGGCAGGCCGCCTGCTGCGTTTGGGACGGCCTGCTGCTGGAGCATCCGCGCGACGCGCTGGCGCTGCATTCGGCGCAACTGTGGGACTTCTACCGCGGCGATGTGCAGAGCCTGTGGCAGCGCCCGGCGCGGGCGCTGCCGGCCTGGGACGAAGCCGACCCCCTGCACGCGCATGTGCTGTCGCTGGTGGCCTTCGGGCTTGAAGAAAACCACTTCCATGCCCAGGCCGAGGAAGCCGGCCGCCGCGCGCTGGCTGCCGAGCCGCGCGCGCCGTGGGCGATTCATGCAGTGGCCCATGTGATGGAGATGCAGGGGCGCTACGAAGAAGGCGCCGTGTGGTTGCGCCAGCACCAGTCGGCGTGGGCCGAAGGGAACGGATTCGCTGGCCACTTGTGGTGGCACAAGTGCCTCTTCAGGCTCGAGGCGATGGACACCACCGGCGTGCTGCGGCTGGTCGACACCCACCTCAGCGGCGACACGCTGCAGGTCACTGCGCAGCGTATCGATGCAGTGTCGATGCTGTGGCGTCTGCATCTGCTGGGCAACGATCTGAGCGCCCAGTTCCGCGCCGTGCTGGCCGACTGGTCGCCCGAGCGCTGCGAGGCCGGCCACTACGCCTTCAACGACCTGCATGTGGTGCTGGCGCTGCTGGGCGGCGACAACGTCCAGGACGCCGAAGCCTGGGTCGCACGCTGCGCCGAGCGTGCACTGGAAGCCGAAGACGCGCGCCGCAGCAACCACCTGGTGTCGCGCGAGGTCGGCATGCCACTGATGCGCGGCCTGCTGGCGCTGGCGCGCGGCGACGCAGACGGCGCGGTCGACCTGATCTATCCGGTGCGCAATGCCGCGCAGCGGCTCGGCGGCAGCCATGCCCAGCGCGACCTGATCGACCACACCCTGCTGGCAGCAGCGGCGCAGGGCGGGCGCCGTGCACTTGGCCATGCGCTGCTGAACGAGCGCCAGATGGCGCGCCCGCTGACACCGCTGACGCGACACTGGATCGAGCAACTGGCGACACCGTCGGACTTGCGGGCCTGAGCCGCACAGGAGCGCCCCATGTTCACCGAGCCGCCGCGCGAAACCGACCCCGACCAGCGCCGCGAACAGCGCCTTCGGCTGCTGGAAGACGACATCGGCCGCAAGCTCGCCGAGGCCGAACGCAACGGCGAGTTGCGCAGCGCGAAGGGCTTCGGCAAGCGGCTCGACCTGCAGGACGGTTACGAGCAGACGCCGGCCGAACTGCGCATGGGCTTCAAGCTGCTGAAGGACGCCGGTGTGTTGCCGCCGGAGGTGCAGCTGATGCGCGAGATCGACGCGCTGCGCGAACGCATCGCCCGCGCCGATGCAGCTGACAGCGGGCTCGACGCGGCCCGGGCGCAGCTGCTGGCCATGCGCCAGCAGTTGGCGATGAAGCTGGAGCGCTTGCGTTTCAGCGGCTCGGGCTGACGCCGGCTGGAACCGAGCGCCGCCGAAACTCCCGGTGGCAGTGGCTGCGACCGCAGCGGTCAGACCAGTGGATTCGGCAGCTTCTCGGTTGCGATCGCCTGGGCCACCGCATCGCGCGCCATCATGCGCTGCAGGTACGGACCGATGTGCGGATAGTCGCGCGCCGGCCTCGACGCGAAGCCGCGCGTCCAGCGGCACAGCATCAGCGCATAGGCATCGGCCGCGCAATACGTCGTGCCCAGCAGCCACGGGCCGCCGTGGTCTGCGAGCTGTTCGTCCAGCTGCGTCAGGCATTCACCGACCCGCGCTTCACAGTGCGCTTTGACCTGTGCGGCGCCTTCGAGGTTGCCGGCGTCGACCAGCCGATCGGGATAGAAGTAGTGGATCAGGGTGGCCTGCAACGTGTTGGTCAGCCACACCAGCCATTTGGTGGCTTCGGCACGCGCTGCGCGGCTGTCGTTGCCTGGGGGCGGCATCAACCCGGCTTCCGGATGCGTGTCGGCCAGGTAGAGGCAGATGGCAGCGGCTTCGTACAGCACCAGGTCGCCGTCCTGCAGCACCGGGATCAGGCCGTTCGGGTTCAGCTTCAGGTAGGCGGCCGACTTCTGCGCCTGGTTCGTGCGGTCGACCAGGGCCAGCTCGAACTCGGCACCGATCTCGTTGAGCAGCACATGCGGCGCGAAGCTGGCGTTGCCGGGGTAGTAGTGAAGGATCATCATGCGCAGATGTTCGCATGCGGATGCGAACTCGAGTGGAGCGCATCGACCCGATGTCTGAACGCATGTCCGACCGAATGTCCCGCCGAATGTCCCACCGAATGTCCCACCGAATGTCCGACCACCTGGCCACCACCCACTGGCAGCGCGACGCGACCGCACCCACGGCCGACTTCCATGCCCAGCGCTACAGCCGACAGCACCGGCTGTATTTCGATGGCGGCGCCACTGTGTCGGCTTCGGCATCGCCGTCCAACGTGCTGCCGAGATGGGCCGACGCGGCAGCCGTCGACCCCGAAGAGTTGTTCGTTGCCGCGCTGTCGAGCTGCCACATGCTGTGGTTCCTGTCGCTGGCCGCCGCGGCCGGTTGGTGCGTCGACGACTACCGCGACGACGCCGTCGGCACTCTGGCGCGCAACACCAACGGCGACTTGGCGATGACCGTCGTGCTGCTGCGGCCGGCGGTGCGATTCAATGGCGAACACCGGCCGAACGCTGGGCAGTTGCAGCAGCTTCACCACGACGCGCACCGGCGCTGCTTCATCGCCAATTCGGTCACTTCGGAACTTCGCATCGAACCCGTCGCCATCGAAGCCGGCCCCTGATCCGCGGGGTTGAAAGCCGCGCCAGCGGGACCAGATCAGCCAGGTGACGATGCTGACCACACTTTGGGCCTTGCTCTTCTTCGCTGCACTGGGCGGGGTGGTCTGGGCCTGGTTGTGGGGTCCTGCCACCGCCTCCGCAAGGCGCCGCCGCCGGGTCGTGGCGCAACCCTTCCCGGCACCGTGGCGCGAGATCCTGCGGCGCCGCATGCCCGCCTTCGCGCGGCTGCCGGCCGATCTGCAACTGCAGTTGAAGAAGCACGTGCAGATTCTGCTGGCCGAGAAGCCGGTGATCGGTTGCGCCGGGCTCGTCGTCACCGACGAGATGCGGGTGCTGGTCGCCGGCCAGGCGGCGTTGCTGCTGCTCAACCGCGGGGCCGATGCCTATGCGGGCTTGCGACAGATCCTGCTGTATCCCGAAGCGTTCGTGGTCGAGCGCTCGGCAATCGATGGCGCCGGGCTCGCGCACGAGTCGCGCCGCGCGCTGTCGGGCGAGTCGTGGCAGCAAGGGCAGGTGCTGCTGTCGTGGGGCGATGTGCTGGCAGGCGCCGCCGACCCCGACGATGGCCACAACGTGGTGATCCACGAGTTTGCGCACCAGCTGGACCAGGCCAGTGGCCGCGCCAACGGCGCACCGTGGCTCGGCCGGTGGGACCGTTATGCGCGTTGGTCGGCGGTGCTCGGTGCCGAGTTCGGTGCGCTGCAGGGGCGCCTGGCGCGCGGCGAGCCGGGACTGATTCATCCGTATGGCGCCACCGATCCGGCCGAGTTCTTCGCTGTCGTCAGCGAACATTTCTTCGAGCAGCCGGCTCTGCTGGCTGCGGCGCACCCTGCGTTGTATGGCGAGCTGTCGCGTTACTTTCGCGTCGACCCGCAGCACTGGTGAGGGGGGGGTGGGTGATTGCCGTTTGCGCGCGGCCCCGGACGCACCCCGGTCATCCGCATCGGCCGAAAATGCCGTTATGCCAAACCCCACGCCCAGCGTCTTCAAAGGCAACAAGCGTGCCCTGCCCGCCAAACCCTGCCTGACTTGCGGGCGCCCGATGAGCTGGCGCAAGGCCTGGGCCAAGAACTGGGATTCGGTGCGCCATTGCTCGGAAGCCTGCCGACGCAACAAACATCCAGCACCCACAGCCGCATGAGCGACGGCAAGCCCGAACGCGCTTCGATTCGTCACCTGGTGGTGGTCCTGGGGGATCAGCTCGACCGCAGCAGCGCCGCTTTCGACGGCTTCGACCCCGCACAGGACCGCGTCTGGATGTGCGAAGCCGCTGAAGAGTCGACCCATGTCTGGAGCAGCAAGCAGCGCATTGCGATGTTCCTGGCGGCAATGCGCCACTTTGCGCAGGACCTGCGTGACGAAGGTCTGCCGCTGCTGTATCGGGAGCTGGCCGACGGCAGCCTGGCGCAGGGTCTGACCCAAACCCTGGAGTCGATGGCGATGATGCGAATCGTGGCAGTTGACGCCGGTGAATGGCGTGTGCGTCAAGCGCTTCAATTCGCGGCTGACGCGGCTGGTGTGGCGCTGGACTGGCGCGAAGACCGGCACTTTCTTTGCAGCACGGCGCAGTTCGCCCGCCATGCCCGGGGCCGCCGGCAACTGCGAATGGAGTATTTCTACCGTGAAATGCGGCGCCGCCACCGGGTCCTGATGGATCCGGATCCCCAGGTGAACACCGATCTGAAAACCGATTCCGACGCTGCCCTTGCGCCATCCGGCGGCCTGTGGAACTACGACAAGGAGAACCGCAGCGGCTTTGGTTCCAAGGGTCCAGGGATGCTGCCGGCGCCGCTGCGCTTCGAACCCGACGCCATTACCCGCGCGGTCATCGATACCGTCAGCGTTCGGTTCGCATCGCACCCCGGAACCCTCGATTCCTTTGCCTGGCCGGTGACGCGCCGGCAGGCGTTGCAGGCGCTGCAGACCTTCATCGACGAACGGCTGCCCGACTTCGGCCATTGGCAAGACGCGATGTGGGAAGGCGAGCCGTGGCTCTACCACGCGCACCTGTCGATGGCGCTGAACCTGAAGCTGTTGAACCCACGTGAGGTGATCGCCGCGGCCGAAGCCGCCTGGCGTGCAGGCCGCGTGCCGCTGCCGGCCGCCGAGGGTTTCATCCGCCAGATCCTGGGATGGCGCGAATACGTGCGCGGTGTCTATTGGCTGCTGATGCCGGATTACCTCGAACGCAATGCCTTGCGTGCGACCGCCGACTTGCCGGCCTGGTACTGGACCGGTGATGTGCCGATGCGCTGCCTGTCCGAGACCATCCGGCAAACGCTGGAACTGGGCTATGCACACCACATCCAGCGCCTGATGGTCACGGGGCTCTACGCCATGCTGCACGGGGTGCACCCACAGCAGGTGCACGGCTGGTACTTGAGCGTCTATGTGGACGCCGTCGAGTGGGTGGAACTGCCCAACACGCTGGGCATGAGCCAGTATGCCGACGGAGGGGTCATGGGCAGCAAGCCCTATGCGGCCAGCGGCAATTACATCCAGCGCATGAGCAACCATTGTTCGCATTGCCGTTTCGACCCCGGCAAACGCACCGGGGCTGGCGCCTGCCCTTTCACCACGCTGTACTGGGACTTCCTGTCGCGGCACGAGAAGGCGCTGTCCGATCACCCGAGAATGGCCTTGCAAGTTCGCAACCTGCAACGCATCGATGGCGCCGAGCGCAAGGCGATTTCGATTCGGGCCGCAGCGGTTCGACAAGGGCAATGGGATTCGGATTGAATGCCATTCGGTCATTGCAATGCGCTGTGTTAGCGTCGCGGGCGCGGTTCGACGGGCCATTCGAATTGCGAATTCGAACCCCCGCAAACTGCCACTTCACTTGAAACACATCACGCAATGAGCAAGTCCTACATCCAGATCATGAAGCAGATCGAGGCGCTGAAAGGCGAAGCCGAGAAACTGCGCAAGGAAGAGATCGACGGAGTCAAGGCACGCATTCGCGAGGCGATCGAGTTCTACGATCTGACCGCGGCCGATCTGGGTCTGGGATCGGCAAAGGGTGGCAAACGCAAGGCCACCGTCACGCCCAACGATGCGGCATCCAAGGCCCGCAAACCGCGCCGCGCCCGCAAGCTGTCGCAAGCTGCGAAGTACCGTGACGAGGCCACCGGCGGCACCTGGGTCGGACGCGGCAAGCGTCCGCAGTGGCTGCGCGATGCGTTGACTTCCGGCAAGACGCTGGACTCGTTCCTGGTGAAGTGAGCGACAGCCGCGCCGCAGTGTCTGCGGCATTTGCGGCGTTTGCGGCGTCAGTGGCCGGGTCGTGACCCCGCATGGCGCCGAGCCGGCCGCCACCTCTTGGGCCGGCATCGCGTTTGCATTGGCCGCGGGGCTGATGTGGGGGCTGGTATTCGTCGCGCCGCTGCTGCTGCCCGAGTACCCACCGGCGCTGCTGGCCTTCGGGCGTTACCTGGCATTCGGCCTGATCGCGTTGCCGCTGGCGCTGCTGGACCGCGCCCGTATCGCCACCCTGACGGCAGCCGACTGGCGCGCCGCGCTGGCGCTCGGGGTGGTCGGCAACATCGTCTATTACCTGCTGCTG
>JBDSMV010000284.1:0-3816 GCA_039915715.1 Rubrivivax sp.
GCTGCGGGGCGCGCTCGGGAGCGGGGAAGGCATCGGATTCACCCTCTATTACGCCACGAACTTCATCTTCACGGGACTTGCCGTGGCCGTCGCTTTCCACGGCGGGCTCTTCAACATCGGCGGCGAAGGCCAGGCCATCATGGGCGGGCTGGGCGCAGGGCTCGCGGCACTGACGTTTGGTGAAGCATTGCCGGCCTGGTTGATGCTGCCGCTGATGGTGCTGGCCGCGGCGCTGTTCGGCGGCGTCTGGGCCGCGATCCCCGGCGCATTGCAAGCCTGGCGCGGCAGCCATGTCGTCATCACCACCATCATGTTCAACTTCATCGCGTCGGCCGTGCTGTCGTACTTGCTGGTCGAGACATTGAAGGAGCCCGGCAACATGACACCCGAGAGCCGCGCCTTCGCCGCGTCGGCTCACATGCCGGGGTTGCACGAGGCGCTGGCAGTGGTCGGCATCGACTGGCCGCGCACGCCGCTGAACCTGTCGCTGTTGCTGGCGCTGGCAGCCGCTGTCATGGTCTACCTGATGCTGTGGAAGTCCAGCGCCGGCTATGCGCTGCGCGCCACCGGCTTCGCCCCTGATGCGGCGCGCTATGCCGGCATTCGGCCGAAGCGGTTGATCGTCTGGGCAATGGCGCTCTCGGGTGCGCTGGCCGGGTTGGTCGGCGTCAACGAGATCGCCGGCGTGCACGGCCGGCTGCTGTCGGACTTCGTGGCCGGTGCCGGCTTCGCGGGCATCGCCGTCTGCCTGATCGGGCGCAGCCATCCGGCTGGAATCGTTCTCGCATCCGTGCTGTTCGGTGCGCTGTACCAGGGCGGCTCGGAACTCAGCTTCGAGATCAGCGGCTTCAGCCGCGACATGGTGTTCATGCTGCAGGGGCTGATCGTGTTGTTCGCCGGTGCCATGGCGCGGATTGCCGCGCCGGGGCTGTACCGCACCTGGTTGCTGTTCGGCGGAGAACGGTCGAGAAAGCGTTTGAGGACCAGCGATGGATGAGGTGCTGGTCGGCACGGTGCTCGCCAGCACACTGCGCGTCTCGGTGCCGCTGATCCTGGCGGCAATGGCCGGCGTGCTGTGCGAACGTTCAGGCGTGATCGACCTGGGGCTCGAAGGCAAGATGCTGATGACCGCCTTTGCCACCGCCAGCGTCGGCGTTGCCAGTGGCAGCCTGCCGCTGGCACTGGCGGCGTCGGTCGCGGTCGGCGTGGCGTTGTCGATGTTGCATGGTTACGCCTGTGTCAGCCACCGCGGCGACCAGGTGGTGCTGGGCGTGGCCATCACGATGACCGCGGCCGGGTTGACGGTGGTGCTGGGGATTGCCTGGTTCGGACTCGGCGGGCAGACCCCGCCGGTGCCGGACACGGTGCGGCTGTCGGGACACTTCGAAGCCGCCGGTGCACTGGTCGCACAGGTGCCGTTCGTCGGCCGGGCGATCGCGCTGGCGCTGTTCGGCCACAACCTGATGGTCTATGCCTCGATCGTGACGGTAGGTCTCGTGTGGTGGCTGCTGTACCGCACCCGCTTCGGGCTGCGGCTGCGCGCCGCCGGCGAGAACCCGGCGATGGTCGACGCGGCCGGCGTTTCGGTGAAAACGCTGCGTTACCAGGCACTGGCGTTGAACGGTGGGCTCAGCGCGCTGGCCGGGTCGTACCTGGTGTTGGCACAGAACCCCAGCTTCATCCCGCACATGACCGCGGGTCGCGGCTACATGGCGCTGGCGGCGCTGATCTTCGGCAAGTGGCACCCGGTGGGCGCGTTGCTGGCGTGCCTGTTGTTCGGTTTTCTGGATGCCGTGTCGATTCGCTTGCAAGGCGTCAGTCTGCCGGGCATCGGCACGGTGCCGGTGCAGGCGGTCCAGGCGCTGCCGTATGTGTTGACGGTGGTGCTGCTGGCGGGTTTTATCGGTCGGGCGATTGCGCCGGCTGCACTGGGACGGCCCTATGTCAAAGAACGCTGAGTTGCGGTTGTTGGAGTCCGATCAGGCCTCGTTGGTCGATGCAGCGCGCGCCGCACGCGAGCACTCGCATTCTCCGTACTCACACTTCGCCGTCGGCGCCGCGGTGTTGGACGAGCAGGGCCGCATCCACGCCGGCTGCAACGTCGAGAACGCCGCCTACCCGCAGGGCTGGTGTGCCGAAACTTCAGCACTGGCGGCGCTGGTGGGCGCCGGTGGGAAGCGCGTGGTGGCGGCGCTGGTCTACGGTGCGTCCGAGCACCCGGTCACGCCCTGTGGCGGTTGCCGCCAGCGGCTGCGTGAATTCGCGTCAGACGACTGCCCCGTCTGGGTCGCCGGGCCTGCGGGCATCATCGCCACCTTCACGCTCGGCGACTTGCTGCCGAACAGCTTCGGGCCGCATCATCTGAACCCATGACAGCGTCGATCGATTCCACCGCCGCCATCCTGCGCGACCGACTCGGCAGCCGCCGCCCGCGCATCGCCGTCCTGTTGGGTTCGGGCTGGGCCCCGTTCGCCGACCGTGTCGATGATGCGATCGACATCCCCTATGCCGAGCTGCCGGCGTTTCCGGCTCTGGCGGTCGGCGGCCACAAGGCGCTGCTGCGCGCCGGGCACATCGGCACTGCCGAGGTGCTGGTGCTGGGTGGCCGCAAGCATGCTTACGAAACGGGCAGCGTCGACGGCATGAGCGCTGCCATCCGCAGCCTGGCCGCCGCTGGCATCGGCACCCTGGTGCAAACCAACGCCGCCGGCAGCCTCGACTTCGCGATGCGCCCGGGTGACCTGATGCTGGTCACCGACCACCTGAACCTGCCGCAGCGCTCGCCGCTGTGGGGCGAGCGCGGCGACGCGCGCTTCCAGGACATGACCATCGCGTATGACAAGGAACTCCGCGGCCAAGCCCTGACCGCCGCCAAGTCGCAGGGCGTGCATCTGCATGAAGGCGTCTATGCCTGGGTCATGGGACCGCAGTTCGAGACCCCGGCCGAGATCCGCATGCTGCAGCTGTTGGGTGCACAGGCGGTCGGCATGAGCACGGTGCCCGAAACCATCGTCGCGCGCCATGCCGGCATGCGTGTGCTGGCGCTGTCGCTGCTGACCAACATGGCAGCCGGCATGCAGCACGAAACCCTGAGTCATGCCCACACGCTGGCCACCGCCAACGAAGCCGGGGCCCGCGCGGTGGCGCTGCTGGTGGCCGTGGTGGAAGCGATCGGAGCGCCCGCACCATGACCACCGAGCCCGTTGCCGTACCCGACGACCCGGCGGCCGAGCGTTTTCGGCTGCGAACCATCGCGCGCACGGCGCTCGCCTGCCTCGACCTGACGAGCCTGAACGACGACGACACGCCGCAGGCCATCCAGCGCCTGTGTGAACGCGCCACCGGCCCCTACGGCAACGTTGCCGCGGTCTGCGTCTGGCCACGCTTTGCGGCGCAGGCGCGGTCGCTGCTGCCGCCGTCGATCGCGGTGGCGGCGGTCGCCAACTTTCCTGATGGCGGCAGCGACCGTTTGCTGGCCGTGCGCGACACCGCAGAAATCGTTGCCGCCGGCGCGCAGGAAGTCGACCTGGTGTTGCCATGGCGCGAGCTGGCCAAGGCCGACACGCTGTTGCGGGCAGTGCGCCGCGAATGCATCGGGCTCGGCTTAAAGGTGATCCTGGAGACCGGCGAGCTGCACGACCCGGTGGTGATCGAACGCGCCTGCCGCATCGCGCTCGACGGTGGTGCCGACTTCCTGAAGACCAGCACCGGCAAGACCGCCCGCAGCGCCACGCCCGAGGCCGCACGGCTGATGCTGGAAGCGATCCGCAACGACGGCGCCGCTTGCAAGCAGGTCGGCTTCAAGCCGGCCGGCGG
>JBDSMV010000295.1:0-21113 GCA_039915715.1 Rubrivivax sp.
GGATCGTCGCAACCCAGGCGCGCGCCTCGTCCTGCCGGCCGGCCAACGCCAGGCAATGCGCAGCAACCGCGAGGATGTGCACATGCGCGTTGGGACGACCCGCCGCCTTGACCGCCCAGTCGGCCGCTTCCTCGAACCGCCCGAGCCGCACCAGCGCCAGCGCACGCGCGGCGAGCATGCCGAACAACAGCGGGTCGAACGGGCTCAGAAGGCGCGAGTGGTCGGACGCTTCGATCGCCAGCGCCGGATCGCCCGACTGGCAATGCACGAATGCCAGCGTGTAGTGACCGAGCGCAAAACTCGGGCTCAAGTCGACCGCGGCTTCGAGTTCGACCAGCGCTTGCGCCTGCTGCTCGCGCAGCCACAGCGCACGACCCATGGCCCAATGCGCGGCCGGATCGCGCTCGTCGGCCAGCAGGCTGCGGCTGGCGGCATCGAACGCGTGTTTGATCGCAGGTGCCTGTTCACCCCAACCCTGAAATGCATCCTGCCAGTGGGTGAACGACAGCCCTGCAAACGCGCGTGAGAAACCGGGGTCGAGCCGCACTGCCTGCTCGAAGCAATGCCGTGCGCGGTCGTTGTCGGCCTGATTGAACCGGTACATGTGCCAGAGCCCGCGGTGGTGCGCTTCCCAGGCGTCGAGCGAGTTCGGGCTTTTCAGGATCGCACGCTGGCACTCGGCGGCCTCGATCTCGCTCGCGACCGACGCGACGATGCCGTCGCCGATCTCGTGCAGCACGGCGAAGGCGTCGTCCAGTTCGCGCTCGAAGTCGTCGGCCCAGAGCACATGTGAGGTTCGCGTTTCGCTCAGCTCAACCTGCACCCCGAGGCGACTCCCGCGGCGCTGCATCGACCCGCTGAGCACATAGTCCACATCCAGCGTGCGCGCGGCCTCGTGCGCGCCGAGCTGTTGTTCGTGCAGCGCGAACATGGTGCCTTGCGCAATCACGAACAGACTGCGCAGCTGGGCCAGCCGCGTGATCAGGTCGTGCACGAAGCCATCGGCCAGGCCGCCGCGCGGTGCGCCTGGCGACGACAGCTCGGCAAAAGGCATGATCGCAACCGATGCGCGGCCGGTGGCTGCGGTCGGCGTTTCTGCTCCTGCCTCGATCGCCGCCACGGCGGTCGCGCCTGCCCCGATCGCCGCCGATGCGGGCACACGGTCCACTTCGGCCGCCGGCGTGGGCGGCGCGCCATCCGACCGCCCTGCTTTGGCGGCGTGCCACGCAGCGCCGAGCGGCCGCCAGTCCAACCCTTCGGCATCGAACAGCCGGCTGATCGCTTGCAATTGCTCGTCGCCCTCGTGCCATTGACCGCGGTGCGCGAAGCCGGTCAACAGCCGTTCGTGGGCCTGTCGATCGAACGGCGCGAGTGCGAGCCATTGCTCCAGGCATTCACGGCCTTCCTCGCAACCGATTTCGAGGCTTGCGACCCGTTGCCCAAGCAGCGCGATCTGGCGGCCGCGCCAATGGCGCCGCTGCGCCAGCAACCAGCCGTCGAAGCGCGGGCTGCGCGCCACCTCCAGGCCTTCCAGAAAATCTCCCGCGAAGAACGTTGCCTGCGCGCGCAAAGCGGCGGCATCGGACGTCGCATCGGTCTCGTCCGCTCGCGGTACGCGTTCCAACTCGATCACGTCGACGAAGCAGTCGCTCAAGTCCAGGCGCACGGTGTCGTCGACCGTCTCGACCCGCTTGCGCGCGCCCGAGTCGAGCACCTGCCTGATCTTGCTCAGGCACCAGCGCAGTTCACCGCGCGGATCGTTCGGCAGATCCCACAGCAGTTCGCACAACTGCGTGCGGCTCGATGGCGTGGCCTCGAGCGCCAGGTACCCGATCAGCGCTCGCGCCTTGCGCGATGCCGGCAGCGGCAACAGTTGACCGGCACAGCAGATCGTCAACGGCCCGAGCAGCCGCACTTCGAGCGCGGGCGCGGGTGGGCCGCCTTTCGAGCCGGCTGCATCGGATGCCACATGCGATTCCACGCTGACTACCACGGTCTCCTCCACGCTGTGCAACTACCTTGGGTGCAGGCGGTTGCGACTTGTAGCTCGCGCTGGATCTGACGGATTCGCCGTCAAACCAGCCACTGCCCAAAGAAGGAGAAACCACCATGAGCCCATTCACCCAAGGCATTCTGTTCCCCGTGCTCGGCGCCTGCGCCCTGGCGCTCGCAGCCATTGCACCCGCCGCTGCTGCCGAGCCGCACCACACGGTCGTGCTGCCCGACGCAGTGAAATGGGGCCCAGCGCCGCCGTCCCTGCCGCCTGGCGCACAGGCCGTGGTGCTGGCCGGCAACCCCGGCGCAGCGGCTCCGTTCATTCTGCGGCTGAAGCTGCCGTCTGGCTACACCATCCCGCCGCACCGCCACCCGACCGATGAAATGGTCACCGTGATCTCCGGCGCGATCAACGTCGGCGCCGGTGAAAAGCTGAACCGCAGTGCCGGTCAGAAACTGCCGCCAGCCGGGTTCGTGAACCTGCCGGCCGGCATGGCGCACTTTGCGTGGGTCAACGCCGAGACGGTCTTGCAGGTCAACGCCACCGGACCGTTCGAAGTGAACTATGTGAATGCGGCGGACGACCCGCGCAAACAGTAGGCAGCCCGTTCGCACGCTGGTGGATCGGTCCGCAACGCAACGTTCTCCGGACCGAACCAACGCAATTCGATTGTTCAGTTCCAACCGAGATTCAAAATGAATACAGCAACGATCACGGCCGAGCGCACAGCGGCACACGCCTCCCCACAGACCGATCTGGCCGCGCTCAAGACGCGCCAACGCAGCGCCTGGGGGTCGGGCGACTACGCGGTGATCGGCACCACCTTGCAGATCGTCGGCGAAAGCCTGTGCGAGGCACTCGACTTGCGCGCCGGGCAGACCGTGCTCGATGTCGCAGCCGGCAACGGCAATCTCAGCCTGGCCGCCGCCCGGCGCTTCGGTAACGTCGTTTCCACCGACTTCGTACCCAAGCTGCTCGAACACGGCCACGAACGCGCCCACGCCGCCGGCCTCGAGATCGAGTTCCGTGAAGCCGATGCGGAGAACCTGCCGTTCGACAACGCGAGCTTCGATGTCGTCGGCTCGACCTTCGGCGTGATGTTCACGCCCGATCAGGACCAGGCCGCGGCCGAACTGCTGCGCGTTTGCAAACCAGGCGGCAAGATCGGCCTGGCCAACTTGACGCCCGACGGCTTCATCGGTCAGTTGTTCAAGACTTTGGGCACGCATGTGCCGCCGCCTGCCGGCGTCAAGTCACCGGCGCTCTGGGGCACCGAGGCGCGACTCGCCGAATTGTTCGGCGCGCAAGCCGCATCGATCGACACAACGCCGCGCGAGTTCGTGTTCCGCTACCGCTCGGCCGAGCATTTCATCGAGGTGTTCAGAACCTGGTACGGCCCGTTGGTGAAAGCCTTCGCGTCGCTCAAGCCGGCTGCGCAGGCCGCACTGGAGGCGGACTTGAAGGCGCTGATCGCGCGCTTCGACCGCTCGGGCGGGGGCTCGATGGTGGTGCCAGGCGCATACCTCGAAGTCGTCGTCACGCGGCGCTGATGCGCATGGCGTGCCGAGCTTCTTTCAATACCCACTCACAGGAGTCCCTGTTATGTACGACACCGCAATCAAGCTCGACCGTTTTCACTGCAACAAGGAAGCCGATTCAGGCGGCGCTGAGCCCTATCTCTGGACGCTGTTCTTTCATCTCGACATGAACACGATCAGCTCCAACGGTTCGTTCCTCGAAACCTGGACACCGAACAAAACCTGGACCACCCGAGGCATGTACGCCAATGGCGTTCACGCCGGAGACGACGTGCCGATCCCCCCATCGATGGGAAATTTCGAGGTTGCGCTCGATGACGGAGGCCTCGGCCACATGTTCACTGGCTTTCTGTGCGTTCTCATCGATCAGGACGGCACCGATGGCGATGCCATCAAGGCCGGGCATGAAGCCTTCGCCGATGCCGCCCACGATGCCCTGAACGATCTGGCAATCGAGTTGTTCGTGAGTGGTTCGACGGAGGTATCCGCCACCCAGATCGACAACGTCCGGGATGCCATTCAGTCCGATGTCCTGTCCGCCATTCGGAACGCCCAAAGCTGGAAAGACTATTTCGACGACCAGGACAGGCTGATCGGTTTCGGACACCAGTTTTTTGGCGCGGACAGCCTGAAAACGCTGGCGGATGCGCCCAATCCGAACCCGGTCAATCTGGCGATCAACATCCGCCGCGAGGACACGATCAAGCTTCTGAATTCCGAGTTTCAGGTTGTCGAGGACTATCACGTGTTCGGCCACTTGACCTGCTCGAGGCCACGGCGCCCGGGCAACCTGAACTGGCCGGAATTCGAGGGGTACGACCAGGCGATCGAAGCGGTTGACAACGTGAATGCCAAGATCGACAAAGTGAGGCTGAAACTGCACCGGGAACCGGGCGGAGACCGCTCGAGGCTCGAGTCGGAACTGAAGAGACTGAAGGAAGGAGCAAGACCGGAGGCGAGGGAACACCTGAAGGCAAAGTTTCCCTCGGTGTGGAAGCGGTATTTGGACAAAGAGCAGGGTGGTCAAAGGGGCCCAGACCCTATCGGGCGACCCTCCAGGGGTTCGGGCGGAGCTCGCAGCAGGGTGCTGACGCCGGGTCCACCTGCGGCGTTGCTGGCTGCGCGACGGCAGCCGGGGCCGCGGTGACGATCCAGCCTTCCACCGGGTCGACCTGCGCCGGCAGGCCGAGCCCGTCACGCTGGCTCGCCCAGGCCGCCTGCATCAGACACAGCGCGGCGTCCAACCGGTCACCCGACGCGTCATCGACCAGCGCTTCGCGCTGCGCATGGCTCAGCTTCAGGCGCAGGCCGAGCCGGGTGCGGCCTTGCTCCAGCGCATCGACGATGTCCTTGCGTGCGATCAGACGGTCGGGCTCGAGACTGTTCTTGTATGACCGGTGGCCGATCAACTCGTGTGCCAGCAACCCCGGATAGCCTTCGACCGCCACGCGCAGCGAATCCCTTTCGTCACCTTCCGCGGGTTCATGCAGCCGCGGCAATGTCACGCCGGCTGCGATCAGGCGCGACAAACCCTCGTAGTACATCAGCCCCACCGGCACATAGCGGGTCTGCAACGGGCTCGTCGATCGAACCCCGGGCATGGCGCCGTCGGTCGAGCGGTGCAGCAGCCGCTGGCCCTTCGGCTGCGTGTTGCCCCAGGTGTCGACCAGCGCGCGGAAGTCCATGCGGGTCGGGCAGCGGCGCTGCACCTCGGCAATCACTGCCGCACTGGTCGAACCCAGTTGCTGCCCGTCGACAAAGGCCCGCGGAAGGCCGAACGGAAAGTCGAAGGCGCCGAGCCACGGGCCCTCGGTGGCCAGAAAGGTCTCAAAGTCGACGAGCGTCGGCAACGCCTGCGCACCTTCCATCCGCAGCACCGACCCGACCAGGCGCCCGCTCGCCACGGTGATCGGTTTGCGGCGCGAAGGCGCGCAGCTGAAGTCCACGCCCAGCAGCAGCGGCAACTCAGCCGCGGGCTGCATCGCCGCGCGGCTCAAGCCTTCAATCGCCAGCCGGTCTTGAAGATCCAGCCGATCACCGCCAGTGCCAGCAGCAGGAACAGCGCGGTCACGCCCAGGCTGATGCCGATCGCCACATCGGCCTGGCCATAAAAGCTCCAGCGAAAGCCGCTGACCAGATAGACCACGGGATTGAACAAGGCCACGGTCTGCCAGGTCGGCGGCAACATGTCGATCGAATAGAAGCTGCCACCCAGAAAGGTCAGCGGCGTGATCACCAACAGCGGAATCACCTGCAGCTTCTCGAAGCCGTCGGCCCAGAGACCGATGATGAAACCGATCAGGCTGAAGGTGACCGCGGTCAGCACCAGAAACAGCAGCATCCACAGCGGGTGCTGCACCTGCAGGTCGACGAATACCGTGGCGGTGGCCAGGATGATCAAGCCCAGAACCATCGACTTGGTGGCTGCCGCACCGACATAGCCGAGCACGGTCTCGAACGCCGACACCGGCGCCGAAAGCAGCTCGTAGATCGTGCCGCTGAACCTCGGAAAGTAGATGCCGAACGACGCGTTGGCGACGCTCTGCGTCAGCAGCGACAGCATGATCAGCCCCGGCACGATGAAGGCGCCGTAGCTGACCCCGCCCACGCTCGGGATGCGCGAGCCGATGGCGGCGCCGAACACCACGAAGTAGAGCGCGGTCGACACCACCGGCGAGATCACGCTCTGCATCACCGTGCGCCGGGTGCGCGCCATCTCGAAGCCGTAGATCGCACGCACCGCATGCCAGTTCATGCTCATGCGTCGCTCGCTTCGGTTTGCAGTTGATCCTTCGTTGGTTCCTGTTCCTGCTCTTCGACCAGCTTGACGAAGATGTCTTCCAGCGAACTCTGCGAGGTCTGCAGGTCCTTGAAGGCGATGCCCTCTTCCTGCAGCAGCACCAGCACACCGGCGATGCCGCTGTGCTCCTGTTCGGCATCGTAGGTGTAGACCAGTTCGTGCCCGTTCTTGGCCAGTGCCAGCCCACGGTCGGCCAGTGCCTGCGGCAACGCATCGAGCGGCTGCTGCAGCACCAGCGTCATCTGCTTGCGACCCAGCTTGTGCATCAACTCGGCCTTGTCTTCGACCAGGATCAGGCGGCCCTTGCGGATCACGCCGACGCGATCGGCCATTTCCTCGGCTTCCTCGATGTAGTGGGTGGTGAGGATGATGGTGACGCCGGTTTCGCGCAGCTCGCGCACCAGTTGCCACATGTCGCGCCGCAGGGTCACGTCGACGCCGGCGGTGGGCTCGTCCAGGAACAGCACCTTCGGTTCGTGCGACAGCGCCTTGGCGATCAGCAACCGGCGCTTCATGCCACCCGACAGCGTGATGATCTTGCTGCTGCGCTTGTCCCACAGCGACAGCGACTTCAGCACTTTCTCGATGTGCGCCGGGTTGGCCGGCTTGCCGAACAAGCCGCGGCTGAACGACACGGTGTCGAAAACCTTTTCGAAAGCATCGGTGGTGAGTTCCTGCGGCACCAGCCCGATCAGGTCGCGCGCCGCGCGCCAGTCGCGGTGGATGTCGTGACCGTCGACCGTGACCGTGCCACCGCTCGCATTGACGATGCCGCAGATGATGCTGATTAGCGTCGTCTTGCCCGCGCCGTTGGGACCCAGCAGGGCGAAGATCTCACCGCGCCGGATCGTCAGGTCGATGGGGTGCAGCGCTGTCAGACCGCTGGCATAGGTCTTGGTGACGGCTTCGATCTTGAGGATGTCGGGCTGGCGTTCGTTCTGGACAGTGCGCATCGCGGAAGGATAGCGGCGGCTTGGCACCGTCAGCCGACGGCCAGCGCGATCACCCCACCCGCGATGCAGGCCGCGCCCAGCAGCCGCGCGCCGCGGTTCGACTCGCCCAGCAGCCGCCCTCCCAGCAGCGCTGCGAACAGCATCGACGCCTCGCGCGCGGGTGCCACGTGCGACAGCGGGGCGATGGTCAGTGCCACCAACACCGCCACGTACGCCAACGGACTCAGAATCGCCACCACCAGAGCCGGCCGCCACTGCGCACGAACGACCTTCATGAACCCGATGCGGTCGAACGCCGCAGACGGCAGCTGCAGCGGCACCCGCAACGCACTGCTCACGTAGTAGTACAGCACGGGCGCCATCAGCAACTCCTTGATGGCATAGCCGTCCACCACCGAGTAAGACGCGATCAGCACCCCGGTTGCCGCACCCCACCGCAACCCCGCAAGCAAGCGGATGCGCTGAGCAGGGTCGCCACCGGCTTGCCACAGCGCAGGGCCACCTGCAATCAGGAACACGCCGCCACACACCGCCAGCACCCCCGTCAAAGCCACTGCGGACAGCCGTTCGCCCAGGAGCAGGACGGCGGCGAGTGCGGTCAGTAGCGGCGCCGACCCGCGCGCCAGCGGGTACACCACCGTCAGGTCGGCGGCGCGATAGCCGGCCAGCAAGGTGTTCATGTAGAGCACATGGAGCACCGCACTGCCTGTCACGATCAGCCACTGCCCGGTGCCCCAGCGAGGCATTTCGGACCACCCGACCCACAGTCCGGCGGGCAGCCACAACAGACTCGTTAAGATGTTGGACAGCAAGGCAAAGCGCCAATCGCCCCCGGCCCGCTTGGCCACGATGTTCCAGCTGGCATGCACGATGGCGGCAAATAGAACCAGGCCCAGCGCTTCGATCGGCATGGCCGCGATTGTGGTGTCGCTCTTGCTCTTGACCGTGCCCTTGCTCTTGACGCGCTCTTGCTCTTGCGTCCGGCTTGGATAAAGTTGCGCCCATGACTGCAAACCCCATCCTGGCCGAGGCGCTGCGCGGCGGCATCGTCGAGTCGGCCCACCGCGGTGCGCTCGCGATCGTCGATGCCGGCGGCGCCGTGCACACCACCCTCGGCGACATCGAACGGCCGATCTTTCCGCGTTCGGCGATCAAGGTGCTGCAGGCGCTTCCGCTGGTGGCCAGCGGCGCCGCCGACCGCTTCGGCCTGACCGATGCCGAACTGGCGCTGGCGTGCGCTTCGCATGGCGGTGAGCCGCTGCATGCCGACACGGCTGCATCGATGCTGTCGAAGGCCGGCGTCGACCAGGCGGTGCTGGAGTGCGGCACGCACTGGCCCTACAACGACAGCGCCACCAAGGCATTGGCGCACGACCACGAGCGCCCCAGCGCGCTGCACAACAACTGCTCGGGCAAGCACTCCGGATTCGTCTGCGTGGGCTGCCTGATGGCCGGTGAGCAGGACCGGCGCGACTTCCTGCGCGGCTATGTGCAGCACGACCACCCGGTGATGCAGGAAGTGGCTGCCGCCATCACTGCGGCTACCGGGTTCGAGCTGGCCCGCGCCACACGCGGCACCGATGGCTGCAGCATTCCCACCTATGCGGTTCCGCTGCAGCATCTGGCGCATGGTTTTGCGCGCGTCGGCACCGGCCAGGGGCTGAGCGAGGGCCACGCACGTGCCGCCCAGCGGTTGCGCGCAGCGGTGGCAGCAGAGCCCTTCATGGTCGCCGGCAGCGGTCGCTTCGACACCCGCGTGATGCAGGCTCTCGGCGAACGGGTGTTCTGCAAGGTCGGGGCTGAGGGCGTCTACTGCGCCGCGTTGCCTGAACTCGGGCTCGGCGTGGCGATCAAGATGGACGACGGCAACAACGCCCGCGCCTGCGAGGTGGTGATGGCTGCGGTGATCGAAGCGCTGCTGACGCTCGACGACCCCGGCGAGCAGTTGCTCTGCAGCCTCAGCGACGTGCAGCTGACCAACTGGAACGGCATCGAAGTGGGTCGAATCCGCGCCGCGGCCGAATTGCGCGGCCTGAAGTGAAAGACGGGCATCCGGCAAACGGTCATTTGGCAGACGGTCAAAGCGGACGCGAGGGCGATGGCGATGGCCATGGCAACCTCGGTTTCGAAGTCCGCCAGCGCAAGGACGGCAGCTTGCAGATCCTGCACCACGGCCGCCTCGCCACCACCCTGCGCGGCACCGCTGCAGCCGACTTCCCGCTCGAATTGCAAGGCTGCAGCGTCGCCGATGCGCAGCAATCGATGGCGCGGTTGACCGGCAACTACAAGCGCGGCAACGAGCGTCTCGCGGCCGCGCACCTTCGCAATCAGCGCTGAGCGGCCTCTATATTCCAGTCTTTCCGAAACGGCTTCCGGGCGCCGGCAATCGGCACTCGAACCCATCTCGACAAAGGCAAATCATGAACGGCACCCGCATCCTGGCCTTGATCCTGATCGTTGGCGGCGCCCTGGCGCTGGCTTTCGGCGGCTTCTCCTTCACCAGGGACTCCACCGCGGTCAAGGTCGGGCCGCTGGAAGTCAACGTAAAAGAAAAGGAAAACGTCAACATCCCGCTCTGGGCCGGCATCGGCGCCATCGTGATCGGGGGCGTGCTGTTCGTGGTCGGTGGCAAACGCTGACGCGCCGGGCATTGGCCCATCGGCCCATCGGCAATAGGCCATCGGGCTGGCTCGGGCTGTGTCGCAGGGCAGCAGCCGTAGGCGGTGTCTGGCAACGCAGCATCGGGTCGATGAACCCGTTCCAGCCGGGCTTTGGTGAATCATCGGCGTCTGCGCAAACTGGCGATCACCTGTTGCCCAATTGCTGTCGTTCTGCTACTGGAGCCTGCCGATGAACCGCCTGACCCTCTCCATGACCCTCGTTGCCTTCGCTGTCGTGCTGGCGAGCGCCTTGCCGCTCGCGAATGCCGCCGAACCTGCACTGACCGTGACGCTCAATGAGGTCGACGCCAAGGGGATCGGCACGGCCATCGGCACGGTCAGCATCGAAGAAACCCGCTATGGCCTGGTGTTCCAGCCCCAATTGAAGGGGCTGCCGGCGGGTCTGCATGGTTTCCACGTGCACGAGAACCCGTCGTGTGCACCGGAGATGGAAGACGGCAAGATGGTGCCGGCCAAGGCTGCAGGGGGTCATCTGGATCCGTCCTCCACCAAGCGCCACGGTTACTCATGGGGCGACGGGCATCTGGGCGACTTGCCGGCACTCGCGGTCACCGACGACGGCACGGCCACCAACCCGGTGCTGGCGCCGCGGCTGCGGCTGGCCGAGGTCAAGGGCCGGGCACTGATGGTGCATGTCGGCGGCGACAACCATGCCGACCTCCCCAAGCCGCTGGGCGGTGGCGGCGCACGCATGGCTTGCGGCGTGATCCGCTGAGCCGGTTGCCCGACAACTCGATCCGCCGCAGCAACGGCGGATTTTTTTGTCTGGGCTATTCCGGGATGACAGGTGCTTCGGCAGGTCCCAGCAACCGGACCAAGCCGTCGGACTCCGAACCCAGCAGCCCGACCCCGCTGTAGAGCGCCAGCTTTCCGCGCGTGTCCTGGATGTCCAGGTTGCGCATCGTCAACTGACCGATGCGGTCGCCCGGTGTGAAGGCACCCTGCACTTTCTCCATGCTGAGCCGTTCGGGCTGGTAGGTCAGGTTCGCGCTCTCGGTGTCCAGAATCGAATAGTCGTTGCCGCGCCGCAGTTCCAGCGTCACGGTGCCGGTGATGGCGCGCGCCACCCAGCGCTGTGCGGTTTCGCGCAGCATCAGGCACTGCGGGTCGAACCAGCGGCCCTGGTAGAGCAGCCGGCCGAGCCGCATGCCATTGATGCGGTATTGCTCGATCGTGTCTTCGTTGTGGATGCCCGTGACCAACCGCTCGTAGGCGATGTGCAGCAGTGCCATGCCCGGGGCTTCGTAGATGCCGCGGCTCTTGGCTTCGATGATGCGGTTCTCGATCTGGTCGCACATGCCGAGACCGTGGCGCCCGCCGATGCGGTTGGCCTCTTCCAGCAGCGCCACTTCGTCCTTGAACGTGCGCCCGTTCAGAGTGACCGGACGCCCTTCTTCGAACCCCACCGAAACCGTCTCGGCCTTGACCGCCACATCGTCGCGCCAGAAAGCCACGCCCATGATCGGCTGCACGATCTGCATGCCCGTCGACAGCAATTCCAGGTCTTTGGCTTCGTGCGTGGCGCCGAGCATGTTGCTGTCGGTGCTGTAGGCCTTCTCCACGCTGATCTTCGAGTCGAAGCCGGCAGCGGCCAGGTACTCGCTCATCTCCTTGCGCCCGCCCAGCTCGTCGATGAAGGTCTGGTCGAGCCACGGCTTGTAGATGCGAAGGTTCGGATTCGCGAGCAGGCCGTAGCGGTAGAAGCGCTCGATGTCGTTGCCCTTGTAGGTGCTGCCATCGCCCCAGATGTGAACATCATCTTCACGCATCGCGACCACCAGGGCGGTGCCGGTGACGGCACGGCCCAGCGGCGTGGTGTTGAAGTAGGTGGCACCGCCGGTGCGAATGTGAAAGGCGCTGCACTGGATCGCGGCAATGCCCTCGGCCACCAGCGCGTGGCGGCAGTCCACCAAGCGAGCGGTCTGGGCGCCATAAGCCAGCGCCTTTTCGGGGATCGCGCCGTGGTCGGCTTCGTCGGGCTGGCCCAGATTGGCTGTGTAAGCACAGGGCACGGCGCCCTTGGCGCGCATCCAGTGCACCGCCGCACTGGTGTCCAGGCCGCCGCTGAAGGCAATGCCGACGCGTTCGCCGGTGGGCAGTGATTGAAGGATGTGGGTCATTTGCGAAGGGCTCCGGGTGCTGTCGAATTGTCGCAAAGGAAGCCGGCGAGTTCCGACCCGGCCGCTGCCAGGGCCGGGACCGGGTTGACGCTGCGGACCGGCCGCCCGGCAGAATTCGGGCATGACTCCTCCCCGTGCCGCGATGCCGGATGTGCCCCCGTCCTCCGCTTCCGCAACTGCGGCGTCGGCCGTGCTGGCTGGCCCGACCCCCGTCCTCGGTTTCGCCTGGGGTCTGCTGGCCGCGTCGATCTGGGCCTGCTACACCGTGGTCGCACGGCTCGGCGTGGTGTCCGGATTGACGCCGGGCGACCTGACGCTGCTGCGCTTTGCGCCGGGTGCGCTCCTGATGGCGCCGTTGCTGTGGCGCTGGGGGCTGCGCGACCTGGCCGGCATCGGCTGGGGCCGCGGACTGTTGCTGACGTTGCTGGCAGGGCCGGGCTTCAGCCTGCTGTTCATGACCGGCTTCTCGCTGGCGCCGCTGGCGCATGGTGCGGTGATCGCACCGGCCTGTCAGATGCTGGCCGGGTTGGCGCTGTCGGCCTGGCTCGCCCACCAGGCCTGGACCCGGCAGAGCGCCATCGGCGCCATGTTGGTGGTGCTGGGGCTGGCCTTCATGGGCAGCGACGCCTTCATCCACGGCCAGGGCCGCTCGATCCTGCTCGGTGACCTGCTGTTTGCGCTGGCGGGCTGCTGCTGGGGCTTGTTCGGTGCGCTGTCGCGGCGTTGGGCAGTGGACCCGCTGCGCATCACGACCGTGGTGGTGGTGCTGTCGTTCATCGGTTTCGCGCCGCTGTTCTTCGCGGTCGGCGACCTCCACGGTCTGCAGCACGCCAGCGTCGGCATGCTGGCGCTGCAGGTGGTGGCACAGGGGCTGGGCGCGGGGCTGGTGGCGGTGCTGGCCTTCAGCCGCGCGGTCGCGATTCTGGGCTCGGGCCGGGCTGCGTTCTTCGGCGCGCTGGTGCCGGGGGCGGCGTCGATGCTGGCGATTCCGGTGCTCGGCGAGGTGCCCACGCTGCTGCAGGTGATGGGCATCGTGGCGGTGGTGGGTGGACTGCTGGTGGCCTTCGGCGCGGTGCGGGTGCTGCTGCAACGTGTGGGCAAACGACTGCCACGGCGGGCCGGAGGGCCTGACCCCTAGCGGGCTGCTAGACTGCCTTCACCTTGCCGATATGGGTACCCATATGAAGACCACCATAGACCTTGCAGGCCCGATCCTGGAAGCCGCACGCCGGATGGCAGAAACCGAAGGCACCACCCTCCGTGCGTTGATGGAAGCGGGCCTCCGCCAAGTGGTGGCCGACCGGAACCGACGCAGCAGACAGAAACCGTTCAAGTTGCGCGATGCCAGCTTCAAAGGTCGTGGTCTGCGCGCCGAGTGGCAGGACCGGACTTGGGGTGATCTGCGCGACACGGCCTACGAGGGTCGCGGCACTTGATCGCGGTCGACACCAATCTCCTTGTCTACGCCCACCGCGCCGACTCGCCTTTCCATACCACCGCAGCCGCCCGCATCGCGGCCTGCGCCGAAGGCCGCGCGTCGTGGGCCATTCCGTGGCCTTGCGTCCACGAGTTCTACGCCATCGTCACGCATCCCCGCATCTACGACCCGCCGTCACCCGCGACCAAAGCGCTGGACCAGATCGACGCCTGGCTGGAAAGCCCCAGTTTGGTGTTGCTCGCCGAGACGGAGGGTCATTGGATCGAGCTTCGCGCCCTGCTCACCCGCAGCAAGACCGTCGGCCCGGCAGTGCATGACGCGCGCATTGCCGCGCTGTGCCTGCAACATGGCGTGACCGAACTGTGGTCGGCCGACCGCGACTTCAACCGATTCCCCAAGTTGCGGGTGCGCAACCCGTTGGTAACTACTTCCTGAGCAGGCCCAAAGTCTTTTTCCTTCGCCGAGGTACGGGCCTCGATGCCCGATGTGGGCAAATACGCCGACTGCGAGCGGGTGAAATCGCAGACAAAGCCGCACCGTGTGTTGGTGGTCCGCAGGTTGACTTGCTGGAGGACTGACTCGACAAGCAGATCGGAGCGACTGCGTTCGATCCGATCGATCCGCGCTGGCCTCCGGCGCCACTCCGGCGCCGACAGCGCCGGCGCATGCAGCCATTCCCGACTGCAGGTTCTGAACCGTCAATGCATCTTGACCCGCCCCGACACCCGCTGGCGCAACAAGCGCGCCAGCGCCAGCACCGCGGTCGGAATGAGGCCCAGCACCACGCGGTGGTGGTCCAGGTGCAGCGACATGTACATCGCGCGCGCCAGCAGGCCGCCGACCAGCCAGTCGTGGCGAGTGATCAGACCCGCCAGCGTGCCGACTGCGCGGTGCTCGCCCAGCGACACCAGTGACCCCCGGTCGACATAGTTGAACGGTGGCGCCTCACCGCCGTTCTCTTGCAGCACCTTGGCCAAGTAAGTGGCTTGCTGGCTCGCGGCTTGTGCGCGGGCCGGCACGGTGCACCCATCGACCCAGGGGCAGGCCGCGCAGTCGCCCAGCGCGCGCACTTGCGGTGCCGACGTGCGCAGCCGGTCGTCGACCACGAACTGGTGGCGTTTGTTGACCGTCAACCCGTAGCCGGCATTGGCCGACGCGGCTTCGATGCCCGCAGCCCAGACGATCAGGTCGGCTTCGACCGTGCCCTGGTCCGTCAGCACGGCACCGGCCCGCAGTGACTGCACCCGGGTGCCGGTGCGCACCCTCACGCCGTCTCGCTTCAAAGCGGCCGCCGCCTTGGCCGACAGGTCGGGCGAGAGCGCGCTGAGCACCCGGTCGTCGGCTTCGATCAGGGTGATCTCAAACTCGAAGTGGTTCTTCGGCGCGACGCTCTGCAGGATTTCGCGATGCGCTTCGCGCAGCTCCGCGCACAGCTCGACCCCGGTGGCACCGGCGCCCACCACGCACAGGCGCACGCGGCGGAATTCGGTGTAGGCGGCACGGGTGAAGGCGATCAGCAACGCGCGGTGGAAGCGTTCGGCATCGGCCGTGTTCTCCAGCACATGCGCATGCTCGGCACCCGGTGTGCCGAAGAAGCTGGAACCGCTGCCGAGCGCCAATACCAATTCGCCATAGGCCAGCTCCCGCCGCGGCAGCACTTCGTCGCCGTGCTCGTCGGCCGCGGCGGCAAGCGTGATGTGGCGATGCGTCGCGTCGATCGCTGCAAGCGACCCCAGCGCGTAGGCGAAGTGGTTGCGCCGCGCCAAGTCGGGGTAGGACAGTGCTTCCTGCCCGACGTCCAGTGTGCCGGCGGCGACCTCGTGCAGCGTGGGCTTCCAGATGTGGGTCGGGGTGCGGTCCACCAGCAGTACCGAGCGGCCAGTGTCGGGGCCGACGCTGCGGCCGAGCCGGCTGGCCAGCTCCAGACCGCCAGCACCGCCGCCGACGATCACGATGTCGAATTTCATGGTTTCGGATTCAGGGGTCACTGCGGCATGCCCGGATCAAATGGTCCAGCGGCTGCTGCGGCGCTCGACCGCGTCGAACACCAGTTGCACCACCAGCGCCAGCACTGCGGCCGGCAGCGCTCCGGCCAGCATCATCGCCGTGTCGTTGACGGCCAGCCCTGCCACGATGCGCTCGCCCAGGCCGCCGGCACCGATGAAGGCCGCCACGGTGGCGGTGCCGACATTGATGACCGCGGCGGTCTTGATGCCGGCCAGCAACGTCGGCCGGGCCAGCGGCAGTTGCACCAGGCGCAGCACCTGGCCGCGCCGCAGTCCCAGCGCCACGCCCGCTTCGGCCACGCCCTTGGGCACACCCGCAAGCCCCGCGTGGGTGTTGCGAACGATCGGCAGCAGCGCGTAGAAGAACAACGCCAGCAGCGCCGGCACGAAGCCGATGGCACCGACGATCGCAATCAGGAACGCCAGCATCGCGATCGACGGCACGGTTTGCAACAGCCCCACCGCCGCCAGCAGCGTGTTGGCCAGCCGCGGGCGCCGCCAGGCCAGCACCCCGATCGGCACCCCAGCCACCACTGCCAGCAGCAACGAGCCGAACACCAGCGCCAGGTGCTGCAGCGTCAGGCGCAGCAGGTCGGGTGCGAACAAGCGCTCGATGAAGCTCTGGCGGTGCGACGGCGTCGCCTGTGTGCCGGCCAGGAAGCGCCGCGCGGCGGCTTCGAACGACAACCCGTCCAGTTCGACCGCGGCATTCAGCGCCACCATCGCGGCGTTGTCGATGCGTCCCGCCAGCGGTCGCAGCGGCGCCGGGTCGACCGCAGTGCGCATCAGCAGCACTGCGTCGTAGCGCGGGAAGAAGTTGCGGTCATCGGCCAGCACGCGCAGCTTCAGGCGGCCGACCTTGGCGTCGGTGGAATAGATGTCGATCAGGTCAACCTGCCCGGCGACCAACGCGTCGTAGGCAAGCCCGTGGTCCAGCGCCGAGCCTGCCGGTTGCGGCAACGCATAAGCCCGCTTCAGCGCCGGCCAGCCATCGGCGCGGGCCTGGAATTCGTGCGACAGGCCGAGCTTCAACGCATCGGGCGGCAACCGCGCCAGGTCCGAGATGCTGCGCACACCCAGGCGTTCGGCCACCGCGTCCTGCATCGCCAGCGCATAGGTGTTGTTGAAACCCAGGGGCACCGCAGCCTTGAGCCCGCGGGGTGCCAGCCATTGGTTCAATTGCTCGATCGACGGGTTGGCGGGGTCGGTGGACCTGGAATCCAGGCTGCGCTTCAGGATCTCGCGCACGATCGTGCCGGTGTATTCGGGATAGATGTCGACCGCGCCGGACATCAACGCCTGCTCCAGGATGCCGGTGTTGCCAAGGCCCTGCTTGTGCACCGCCGACACGCCGGCCGCCACCAGTTGCTGGCGCACGATCTCGCCCAGCACATAGCTTTCGGTGAAGCGTTTGGAGCCGACCACGACCGGGTCGGCGGCGTGGCCCGTCGTACTGCATACCAGTGCCCCGGCACACAGCAACCACCGCCAAGACGACAACCAGACAGGCACACGCATCGGCCGATTCTGCCGCTGGAGCCGACGGGTGGCTGCCTGCCCACCCCGACCGCACCGACCTCGACCGCAGGCCCGGCCGCAATCCCAGCGCCTAGACTCGCCGGCGCCCATGCCCGATCAACCCACCCGTCCGCGCAACCCCCACAGTTGGATCCAGGCTCCCCTGCATGGCGCCATCAATGCCGTCGCCTGGCTGGCGGTGCTGCTGACGCTGGGGTTGCTGGCGTTCTCGCCTCTGCCGGGCCTGGGTGGCGCTGCGTTGGGCATCGCAGCGGCGTTTGCGACCGTGATCGGCGGTGGCCTCGTTTATGCGCTGGCGGGCCGCACCGCATCGCCGGTGGCATCGGCCAGTTCGGCCACGGCGGTGGTCCTGGCGGCGCTGATCGCAAGGCTGCTGCAGGACCCGGGCGTGGCCGCAACGGGCGCGGGTGGGGTGTCTGCAGTGTTGGCTTGTGCGGCGGTCAGCGTGGGGCTGATGGGGTTGATGCAGATCGCAGGCGGCTTGCTGGGCGCCGGCAGCATCGGCATGTATGTGCCGCAACCGGTGCTGGCAGGATTCAAGAACGGCGTCGCGCTGTTGATCCTGATCAGCCAGCTGCCACCGCTGCTGGGGTTGCCGGCCCTGACCCGGCTGCTGGACGGGGATGCGCTGGCGCAGGCACACCCCGCCGCCACCGCGCTGGGCCTGGGCACCGCAGCGGTTGTCTGGGGCGTGGCCCGTTGGCGCCCGCGTGCGCCGGCCGCGTTGGTCGGGCTGATGGCGGGGGTTGCAGCCTTTGTGGCGGCGCGTTGGTTCTGGCCGCAAGCCTCTTTCGGTCCCCCGCTGGGTGAGCTTGCCGGACGCCTGGTGTGGCCTGACGCGCTGTTGCCGCTGGCAACGCAGTCGGCCCGCGACTTGCTGCAGCGCCATGCCGCCGACATTGCCCAGACCGCCGCGGTGATGGCCGTGATCGGCAGCCTGGAGTCGATGCTGGCGGCGATTGCCATCGACCGCAGCACGCGCAGCCGCCACGACCCCAGGCGCGAAATGTTGGCGCTGGGCGCCGGCAACATCGCCAGCGCGTTGTGCGGGGGTTTGCCGCTGGTGCTCTCACGCGCGCGCTCGATGCTGCTGATCAAAAGCGGCGCCATGGGCCGGCGCCCGGTTCTGTGGTCGGTGCTGGCCTTCGTGGGCCTGTTCGCGGCCGCAGCGCCGTTGCTGCAATGGCTTCCTCGCGCCGTGCTCGCCGGCATCATGTTGACGATTGCCTGGGCCTTGGTGGACGACTGGACCTGGCAACTGCTGCGGCGCTGGCTGCGCGGCAGCAGCGGCAGCCCGGCGGCGTTGAACCAGAGCCTGGCGATGGTGGCTGCGGTGTGGATCGTCACCGTCTGGTTCGGCTTCGTGGCGGCGGTGCTGGTGGGGTTGCTGCTGTCGATGCTGGTGTTCATCTTCCGCATGAACCGGGGCCTGGTGCGCAGCCGTGGCAGCGCCGCCTTGCACCCCTCGCGCCGCATCCACCTGCCGGCGCAGGAAGCGGTGCTGCAGACGGCCCGGCAGCGCGTGCTCGTGCTGCAGCTGGAAGGCGCGCTGTTCTTCGGCAGTGCGGAGCGGCTGCTGCTCGAAGTCGACTGGCTGCCACCCGACTGCCCCTGCGTGGTGCTGGACTTCAAGCGCATCGGCAGCATCGACGAGTCGGGTGCGGTGGCGTTGCAAAGCCTGTGGCAACGTTTGCGGCTGCAAGGCGTGCGGCTGTTGCTGGCCGGGGTCATGCCCGACAACGCGCTCGGGACCACGCTGCTCGCCTACCACTGCCTGGACGACGGACAGGCACAGGACTGCTGCCCGGATCTCGACCGTGCGGTGGAAGCGGCCGAGGCGCTGCTGCTGGCAGAGGTGGGCACTGCCGTACCGCGCCACGCACTGCTGCTGGCCGATGCGCCCTTGCTGGGGGGTCTGAGTGCATTGCAGCGCGAACGCGTGCTGGCCTGCATGCCCGCGCAACCGCTGGCTGCGGGCGCCTTGCTGTTCCACCAGGGCGATGCCGCCGACCGGCTCTATGTGCTGACCGAAGGCTCGGTTTCGATCATCCGCCGCGACACCGTGCCGGATCAGCGTTATGTGAGCTTTCCGCCCGGTATGGTGTTCGGCGAGACCGCGATGCTGGACGGCGGTGGCCGCACGGCCGATGCCGTGGCTGACACCGCTTCGGTGGTGCATGAGTTGACGCTGGCCGACTTCGACCGCCTGTCGGCCGCAGACCCCGCACTGGGCGCGGCCCTGTCGCGCAACGTCGCGCGACATCTGTCGGAGCGGCTGCGCAGCGCGGCGGTGGCGTGGCAGGCAGCGGGCGGTTGAGCGCGACCGTTGTCCCCGATGATTCGCGCTGATTCGCGCTGGTTCGGGGCGTGCCCCGCTCAGAGTGCCAATCGCGTCGGTTGTTGCAACAGCGCCTGCGCGGCCAGCACCTGCTCTCGCACGGCTTCGGTTAACTCGGCCTTCAACTCGACGAACCGCGGGGTGGTCTTGACCGAGTAGTGCCGCGGATAGGGCAATGGCACAACGCGGTCAAGCACGATGCGTCCCGGCCGGGCGCTCATCACCACCACGCGGTTGCCCATGAAGACGGCTTCGTCGATGTCATGGGTGACGAACAGCACCGTCTTGCGTTGCGTTTGCCAGATCGACAGCAACAGTTCCTGCATCAGCTCGCGGGTCTGGTGGTCGAGCGCGCCGAAGGGTTCGTCCATCAACAGCATCCGCGGGTCGTTGGCCAGCGCGCGCGCGAGCGCGGTGCGCTGCTGCATGCCACCCGACAGCTGCTTCGGGTCATGCTGTTCGAATCCGGCCAGCCCCACCTGTTCGATGAAGCGCTGGGCCACCTCGAGCTGCTGCGGCCGCGGCCAGCCGCGTTCACGCAAGCCGAAGCAGACGTTGTCCAGCACCGTCAGCCAGGGGAACAGCGTGTAGCTCTGGAACACCATGCCGCGGTCGGAACCCGGGGCTTCGATGCGGCGGCCGTCCAGCTGCACTTCACCGGCAGTCGGTGTCTCGAGTCCCGCGACGATGCGCAGCAACGTGCTCTTGCCGCAGCCGCTCGGACCCAGGATGGCGACGAAGTCGTTCTCGGCCACGTCCAGCGTGGTGGCCTGCAGCGCCAGCGTCGACGCACCGGCATTGCCGTAGCGCTTCTCCACACCGCGCACCGCCAGGATGCCGGACGCCGACGCACTCACCGCCCCAGCGCCGCCCACGGAAACAAGCGCCGGTTGGCGACCTTGAACAGCAGGTCGCTCACCAGCCCGATCAGGCCGATGACGATGATGCCGAAGATGATCTGGTCGGTGGCCAGCAGCGCCTGGCTGTCGGTGATCATGTGGCCGATGCCGCTGGAAGCCCCGATCAACTCGGCCACGATCACATAGGTCCAGGCCCAACCCAGCACCAACCGCAGGGTTTCGAAGATCTCGGGCGCGGCACCCGGCACCAGCACACGGCGGATCAGGTTCCTGTCGCTGACGCCCAATGTGTAGGCCGCCTCCACCAGATCGCGCCGGGTTCGGCCGACGATCACCGCCACCATCAGCACCAGCTGGAAGAAACTGCCGATGAAGATCAGCGCCAGCTTCTGCACCTCGCCGATGCCGGCCCACAGGATCAGGAGCGGGATGAAGGCGCTGGCCGGCAGGTACCGGGCAAAGCTGATGAAAGGTTCAAAGAAGCACTCGACCGGCTTGTAGGCGCCCATCGCGATCCCAAGCGGCAGCGCAAGCAGTGCCGCAATCACGAAGCCGCCCAGCACCCGCCACACGGTCATGCCGATGTCGTAGGCAAACCCCATCTGGGTCAACAGCACATAGCCGCTCACCAGCATCTTCAAGGGGTCGGCCAGGAAGATCGGGTTGACATAGCCCCCCAGCGTGACCACCGCCCACAGCGCCACGAACAGCACGAAGAAGCCCACGCCCAGGACGACCCGCGTGCCCGGTGCCACCGGAGTCAGCGGCTTCACCCGAGACCCGAAGGCGACACGCCGGCCGGCAATGTCGAAGCCGGAGATCTAAAAACAGGCATCAAGAAATT
>JBDSMV010000297.1:0-3856 GCA_039915715.1 Rubrivivax sp.
CGGCGGTGCATCGGGCGCTCCGGTCGCTGGCCCGGCAGCGGCCAGTGGCACCCAACCCTGAGGCCGCCCGCGCGGCACGCACCATGAAGCTGTCCGAGATCTCGATCCGCCGCCCGGTGCTGGCCAGCGTGATGTCGCTGCTGTTGGTGCTGGTCGGCCTGGTTTCGTTCAAGCAACTGTCGATCCGCGAGTACCCGCGCATCGACGAGCCGCTGGTCAATGTCAGCACCACGCTTTTGGGAGCGTCGTCCGAGGTCATCGAATCGCAGGTCACCAAGCCGCTGGAGGACTCGATCGCCGGCATTGACGGCGTCGACATCATGACCTCGGTGTCGCGCACCGAACGCAGCCAGATCACGGTGCGTTTCAAGCTCACCAAGGACCCCGACACCGCAGCCGCCGAGGTGCGTGACCGCGTGGCTCGCGTTCGTGGCCGGCTGCCGGCAGCGGTCGACGAACCGGTCATCGCCAAGGTCGAAGCCGATGCCACACCCACCATCTGGCTCGCCTTCACCAGCGAGACGATGGACCCGCTTGAACTCAGTGACCTGATCAACCGTGTCGTCAAACCGCGGCTGCAAACCGTGCCCGGTGTGGCCGATGTGCAGATCGGCGGCGAGCGCAAGTACGCGATGCGGATCTGGCTCGACCCCGACAAGCTGGCCGCCTACCGGCTCACGGTGCAGGACGTGGAAGACGGGCTGCGGCGCCAGAACCTGGAAGTGCCGGCTGGCCGCATCGAGAGCAAGACGCGCGAATTCAGCGTCACCGCGCGCACCGACCTGAACACGGTGCTGCAGTTCGAAGACATCGCCTTGAAGACGGTGGCGGGCTACACCGTGCGGCTGCGCGATGTGGCGCGGGTGCAGGAGGCGGCCGCCAGCGAACGGTCACGGGTGCGGCTGAACGGCATCCCGGCAGTCTCCACCGGCGTGATCCGCAACGCCACCGCCAACCCGCTGGAAGTGGCCGACGGCGTGCGCGCGCTGATGCCGCGCATCCAGCGCGACCTGCCCGACAGCGTGACCGTGATCCAGGCCAACGACCTGTCGGTGTTCATCGACCGCTCGATCAAGGCGGTCTACACCACCGTGGCCGAAGCGGTGGTGCTGGTGGCCCTGGTGGTGTTCGTGTTCCTACGCACCTTGCGGGCCTCGATCATTCCGCTGGTGACGATTCCGGTCAGCCTGATCGGCGCTTTTGCGTTGATCGCGCTGGCGGGCTTCACGATCAACACACTTGTCCTTCTCGCACTCGTGCTGGCGATCGGCCTGGTGGTCGACGACGCGATCGTGGTGCTTGAGAACATCTACCGCCACATCGAAGATGGCATGACGCCGTTCCAGGCTGCCATCAAGGGCGTCCACGAGATCAGCTTCGCGGTGGTCGCGATGACGCTGGCGCTGGCCGCGGTGTTCGCGCCGTTGGCTTTCACACCCGGGCGCACCGGCAAGCTGTTCGGCGAATTCGCGCTGACCCTGGCTGGTGCGGTGTTGGTGTCGGGTTTCGTGGCGCTGACGCTGACACCGATGATGTACAGCAAGCTGCTGCGCCACAACCCGAAGCCGAATCGCTTCGACCGCTTTATGGAGCGCGGGCTGACCGGCATGACGCTGCGCTACGGGAGCACCCTGCGCTGGACGCTGGCGCACCGCTGGCTGATCGTGGTGCTGATGCTGGCGTCGGGCGTGGGAAGTTGGGTGCTGTTCAGCACCATCAAGCGCGAGCTGGCGCCACTGGAAGACCGCGGCGTGGTGGCGCTGCCGGTGCGTGCGCCCGACGGGGCCACGCTGGAGTACACCGCACGCTACCTGGACGCGCTGGACCGCATCGCCAGCCAGTACCCCGAATTCGACCGCCGCTTCTTGTTCGTCGGCGGCGGCCAGGTGTCCAGCGCCTTCGGGGTGCTGCGAACGGTCGACTGGAACCAGCGCAACATCAGCACCGCCGAACTGGCGCGCAAGCTGCTGCCCCAGTTCATGGGGCTGCCGGGCATCACCGCGTTTCCGGTCACGCCACCGAGCCTGGGGCAGGGGTTCAGGGAACGCTCGATCAATTACGTGATCGTCAGCGGCGACAGCTACAACAACATCGCCAAGGTGGCGCAGCAGATGCTGGCCGAGATGCAGAAGAACCCGGGCATCGTGCAGCCCGACATCGACTTGCAGCTGAACAAGCCCGAAATCTTCATCGACGTGGACCGCGCAAGGGCCGCCGACATGGGCGTGTCGGTGGACGCGGTGGCGCGCACGGTGGAGACGATGCTGGGTGGCCGCGTGGTGACGCGCTACAAGCGCGACGCCGAGCAATACGACGTGATCGTGCAGACCGCCGAAACCGGCCGCGCCACGCCCGACGACATCGACAAGATTTTCGTGCGGGGCCGAAGCGACACGATGGTGCCGCTGTCGTCTTTGGTCAAGGTGCGGCAGGCGGTGAGCCCGCGCGAGCTGAACCACTTCAACCAGCGACGCTCGGTCACGGTCACTGCCAACCTGGCGCCGGGTTATGCGCTGGGCGAGGCACTGATCTTCATGGACGAGACCGCGGCGCGGGTGCTGCCGGTGGGCTATGCCACCGAGCTGAACGGGCTGAGCCGCGAATTTCGGTCTTCATCGGGAGCGTTGGGCGTGGTCTTCGTGCTGGCATTGCTGTTCATCTTTCTGGTGCTGGCGGCGCAGTTCGAAAGCTACATCGACCCCTTCGTGATCCTGCTGTCGGTGCCGTTGTCGATGGTGGGTGCGCTCGGTGCGCTGCACCTGTCGGGTGGCACGCTGAATGTGTTTTCGCAGATCGGCCTGATCACTTTGGTCGGCTTGATCACCAAGCACGGCATCCTGATCGTTGAGTTCTCGAACCAGTTGCGTCAGCAGGGCCGTGAGCTGCACGAGGCGGTGCTGGAAGCGGCAGCCCAACGCCTGCGGCCGATCCTGATGACCACCGGCGCGATGGTGCTGGGTGCCTTGCCGCTGGCGCTGGCGCACGGCGCCGGTGCTGAGAGCCGCCAGCAGATCGGCTGGGTGATCGTCGGCGGCATGTCGCTGGGCACGCTGCTCACCATCTTCGTGGTGCCGACCATGTACATGCTGTTCGCCCGTGACCGAGTGCCGGGCGCGAACGAAGCGACCGCGGACCCGGTGCCTCATCCGGTCGGCGAACTGATAGCCAAGTAGCGGCTCGGTGGCGGCTACGACCACGCCGGCATCCACTCCATCCTGGTGGATCCGGGCGATAGCGATCACGTGACGGTGGCCGTCTCCTGCGGCGGCCATTGCGGCCTGTATCGGTCGACAGACGGCGGGGCCGCCTGGCACTGCGTGTCGCGCGACCTGCCGCCGATCGCGGCGGTTTGCTGGGCTTAGTGCCCCCGGCGCTCAGTACTCCAGCCGCTCCGGCCGGATCTCCTGCAGGATGGTGGTGGCGATCTCCTCGATCGACTTGGTCGTGGTCGACAGCCAGCGGATGCCGGCGCGGCGCATCATCGCCTCGGCCTCGGCGACCTCGTGCCGGCAGTTGTCCAGGGCCGCGTAACGCGAGTTCGGGCGCCGCTCGTTGCGAACTTCGGCCAGCCGCTCTGGCTGGATCGACAGCCCGAAGATCTTCTTGCGGTGCGGCAGCAGCGCCGGCGGCAGCTGCTTGCGGTCGAAATCCTCCGGGATCAGCGGATAGTTGGCGGCCTTCAGTCCGTACTGCATTGCCAGGTAGAGCGAAGTGGGCGTCTTGCCGCTGCGGCTGACGCCGACCAGGATTACGTCCGCCGATTCGAGATCGCGATTGGACTGGCCGTCATCGTGGGCCAGGCTGAAGTTGATGGCCTCTATGCGGTCGTGGTACTGCTGGTTCTTGCTGATGTCCG
>JBDSMV010000288.1:0-34336 GCA_039915715.1 Rubrivivax sp.
ATGAACCAGCGCATGTTTCCGCTGACCTTGTCGGGTCTGGAAAGCGCAATGCGGCTGCTGGTGAAATGAACGGACAGCACATGCCGCACCCGATCACGCTGCGGCAGTGAAGCTCGCAGCCACGCTCGACCGGCTGACTGCCGCCGCCGCCTGGCTGGTGCTGCCATTGGCGCTGCTGCTGTTTCTGCAATGGCCATTGCGCGATGCGGTGGGTGCCTGGTCGCGCCAGACCAACGACATCGCACAGTGGGTGTTCGCGTTGTATGTGGCGATCGCCATTCGCGCGGCCACCCGCGGCCGGGTGCACATGGCCGCAGGCTTGTTCGCCGCCGGCCCGCACTCGCGCTGGCGCCGGCTGCTGGCCCGCAACGGCGAGGCGCTGTGCGTGCTGCCATGGGCGGTCTTCGTGCTGGTCAGCGGTGCAGCCCCCACCTGGCGCTCGTTGGTGGCACTGGAATCGTTTCCCGACACCGGCAACCCGCACTATTTCCTGATTCGGATTGCCGCTTGGTTGCTGGCCCTCTTGATGGCGCTGCAGGCGCTGCTTGAACTTGCCGGGCAGGCGCCGATGGAATCAGACCCGGCACCCCCCCGCGCATCGCGCTGACCGATTGCCTTCTGAAAGCGAGTCCGCATGGGCTGGATCGGCATGGCAATGTTCGGGGTGGCGGTGGTGGCGATGATCGTCACCGGGCTGCCGGTCTATGCGCTGCTGCTGGCAGTGGCGGCGCTGTTCTCGGCCTTGGGGGTGATGTTGGGTGCCTTCGACCTGGCCCTGCTGGGCGCGCTGCCATCGCGCGTGGTCGGGCTGCTGGAACACGACCTGCTGCAAGCGCTGCCGCTGTATGCACTGATCGGCGCTTTGTTGAACCGGCTGCCGCTGGCGGCGTCGATGCATGCCGGTGGTGAGCGGATCTTCGGGCGCAGCCCTGCGGGACCGCAGATGTCGGCGCTGTGCGTGGGCGCGCTGCTGGCGCCGATGAACGGCTCGGTCGGCGCCAGCCTGCACATGCTGGCGCACCGGGTGGCGCCCGGTCTGGCGGCGCGGGGCGTGGAGCCGGCCGAGGCCGCCGCCACAGTTTGCGTGGCCAGCACGCTGGGCATCGTGATCCCGCCGTCGCTGGTGCTGCTGCTGCTGGGCGACGCCATGATGCGCGCCCACACCGAAGCGCTCAACATCACCCGTGCGTCGGTGCAGATCGTCAACACCCAGGACGTGATGCGCGCGGCCCTGCTGCCCGGCTTGTTGGTGTTGCTGCTGGCGTTGGGAGTGGCGACCTGGCGTGTGCGCAGCCGCATCCGGCCGCGCCCTTCAGCGTTGCCGCCGCTGCCACCGCGCGCCGGGGTGACGGCCGCAATTGCGGCAGCAGTGATCGTGGCACTGCTGGGAGCGGTGGCGGTGGGCCGCCTGTTCGCGGTCGAGGCAGCAGCCACCGGTGGTCTGCTGCTGCTGGGCTGGGGGTTGGTCACGCGACGCTTGAACCGGGGAACCCTGCGCCGCGTGCTCGCCGACGCCATGGGGCTGACGGGTTTGCTGATGGCGCTGCTGGTGGGGGCCACTGCGTTCTCGCTGGTGCTGCGCGGCTTCGGCACCGATGCCTGGGTGGCGGCCGGACTGCATCGGCTGGACCCGCACCCGTTCGGCATGCTGGCCGCGGTGCTGGCGGGGTTGGTGGTGTGCTCGTTCGTGCTCGATGCCTTCGAGATGATCTTCCTGGTGGTGCCGCTGGTGATGCCGCCTTTGCTGGCGGTCGTGCCCGATGCCGCCTGGGTCGCTGCCCTGACGCTGTTGGTGCTGCAGTTGGGTTTCCTGTTGCCACCGCTTGGTTATGCGGTGGTGATGTCGCGCAGTGCGATGCCATCGGCACCGCCACTGGCGCACTTGGCACGTGCGTTGCGGCCGCAACTGCTGGCGCAGGCGCTGCTGATTGCAGCGGTGCTGGCCTGGCCCGCGCTGACCCGGATCGGGCGCGACGCACCGGATGCGCCGTCCGCTGTTCTGGCGCCGAACACGCCGGCCGACGACGCAGCGCTGAACGATGCCATGCGGGCGCTGGGCGGCCGCTCCGGTGGCAGCGTCGACCGCGAGCCGCCGTCAACCAAGCCGTGAGCGCCCGAGACGCGTGCAAAATCGCCAACCCTCCCGCCGTAGTTCAACGGATAGAACGGGCGCCTCCTAAGCGCCAGATACAGGTTCGATTCCTGTCGGAGGGACCACCGGCTGGTTTTGCACGCGGCCACTGTGGACCCCACCTATCGGCCCTGCGCATGAAGCCTGCCAAACCGCATCTGCGAGTGCCCTGCGACGTGAGGGGATTGCCATGATGGTGTTCGTGCTGCGCCGCCTGGCGCAAACAACACTTGTCCTCGCGGTCACTTCGCTGCTGGTCTTCGGCGGGTTGTACCTGATCGGCGACCCGGTCGAGATCCTGGTCAATCCAGCCGCCGACCAGATCGAGAAAGACCGGGCGACCCAGGCGCTCGGCCTCGACAAACCGATCCACGAGCAGTACCTGGGCTTCGTCGCTGGCGCCCTTTCCGGCGATCTCGGCAACTCGTTCGTCTACAACCGGCCCGCCCTCAAGATCATCGGCGAGCGCATGCCGGCCACTCTGGAGCTCGCCTTCCTCGCCATGGTGATCGCCGTCGCGCTCGGCTTGCCGCTCGGCCTCTATGCCGGGCTGCGGCCCGACAGCCCGGTTTCGAAAGCCATCATGGCCGGATCGATCCTCGGCTTCTCGTTGCCGACTTTTTGGGTCGGGCTGATCCTGATCATGGTGTTCGCGGTGCAACTCGGCTGGCTGCCTTCGACCGGACGCGGTCCGACCAGTAACGTGCTCGGCCTCCAGCTCTCGATCTTCAATCTGGAAGGGTTGCGCTACGCGCTGCTGCCGGCGATCAACCTGGCGCTCTTCAAACTGTCGTTGATCATCCGGCTGACCCGCGCCCAGGTGCGCGAGCAAAGCCTGCTCGACTATGTTCGTTTCGCGCGCGCCAAGGGCCTCAGCAACCGGCGCGTCATCGGGGTGCACCTGCTGAAGAACATCATGATCCCGCTGATCACGGTAATCGGCCTCGAGCTGGGCTCGGTGATCGCCTTCGCCGTCGTCACCGAAACCATCTTCGCCTGGCCGGGCATGGGCAAGCTGGTGATCGATTCGATCTTTCAACTCGATCGGCCGGTCGTCGTCGCCTACCTGCTGGTGGTGGTCTTCATGTTCATCATGATCAACCTCGTCGTCGACCTGCTCTACTCGGCGCTCGACCCCCGCGTTCGCCTGACGGACCTGCAGGGGTGAGCGCTGTGCCCCCGCCACCGCCTGAGGCGGCCATGATCGCCGCCGAGCTGGCCGAACCGGTCGACCGACCATGGCGGCGCTTCGTTGCCCGCTTCGCCGAAAGCCGGCTGGCCATGGTCGGACTGGTTCTGCTCGTTCTCGTCGTTGCTGTCGCTGTGCTCGCGCCCGTCATCGCGCCGCAGGATCCGTACGACCTGGCCAAGCTCGACCTCATGGATTCGCGCCAGCCGCCGGGCGCCGAGAGCGCCGACGGCATCACCTACTGGTTGGGTACCGACGGCCAGGGTCGCGACATGCTCTCGGCGATCCTGTACGGCCTGCGGGTGTCGCTGATGGTGGGGGTGGTATCGGGCGTCGTCGCCCTCACGCTCGGCACACTCATCGGTGTGCTGGCCGCTTATTTCGGCGGTCGCCTCGAGCAGATCGTCATGCGCATCGTCGACATCCAACTGGGCTTTCCCGCGATCCTGGTCGCGCTCATCCTGCTCGCCGTGCTTGGCAAGGGCGTCGACAAAATCATCATCGCCCTCATCACCGTGCAGTGGGCCTACTACGCACGCACCGCCCGCTCGGCGGCGCTGGTCGAGCGCGGCAAGGAATACATCGAGGCGGCGCGTTCACTGGGCCTCTCGTCGGCGCGCATCGTGCTCCGCCACCTGCTGCCGAACGCCCTGCCGCCGCTGATCGTGGTGGCCACCGTGCAAGTGGCGCATGCCATCGCCCTCGAGGCGACGCTGTCGTTCCTCGGCCTTGGCCTGCCGCCCACCGAGCCGTCGCTGGGCCTGCTCATCGCCAACGGCTATGAAGTGCTGATGTCTGGCAAGTACTGGATCAGCGTCTATCCCGGCATCGCCCTGGTGATCACCATCGTGGCGATCAACCTGGTCGGCGACCAGTTGCGCGACGTGCTCAACCCGCGGCTGGCGTGATGACTGCGCCGACGCCGACACCAACGCAGACCCCAATGCCGACTCAGACGCCGGCATGCGGCGCCGAGCTCGCCGGCCGTGCCGGCGCAGCGCTGCTGTCGGTACAGCACCTGCGCACCGAGTTCGCGACCCGCGACGGCCTGCTGCCGGCGGTCGCCGATGTGTCTTTCGACCTGGCGCGCGGCGAGGTGCTGGGCTTGGTCGGCGAGTCGGGCTCGGGCAAGTCGGTGAGCGGCTTCTCGATCCTCGGCCTGGTCGATCCACCGGGGCGCATCGCCGGCGGGCGCATCGTCTTCGACGGTGTCGACCTCATCGGCATGGCGGCCGAACCGCTGCGCGCCCTGCGCGGCAAACGCATCGCGATGATCTTCCAGGATCCGATGATGACGCTCAATCCAGTGCTCTCGATCGAGACCCAGATGGTGGAGACCGTGCTGGCACATGAGCGGGTTTCGCGGGCCGCCGCCCGTGCCCGCGCGGTTGCCACGCTCGAGCGCGTCGGCATCGCCTCGGCCGCCGAGCGCCTGGCGCAGTACCCGCACCAGTTCTCGGGCGGCATGCGCCAGCGTGTCGCCATCGCCATCGCCCTGCTGCTGAGCCCCGACCTCATCATCGCCGACGAACCGACCACCGCCCTCGACGTGACCGTTCAGGGACAGATCCTCTATGAGATGCAAAAGGTGGTGCGCGAATCCCGCACCGCCCTGGTCTGGATCACCCACGACCTGGCGGTGGTGGCGGGCCTGGCCGATCGCATCGCCGTGATGTACGCCGGCCGCATCGTCGAGATCGGCAACGCCGACGCCGTGCTCGAGTCACCCCGTCACCCGTACACCCGCGGCCTGCTCGATTCGGTGCCGGCCGCCGCTGCTCCGGGTACGCGCCTGTCCCAGATCAGCGGCTCGACGCCGTCAATGCTGCGTCTGCCGCCCGGCTGCTCGTTTCGCCAGCGTTGCCCGCGCGCCGGCGCCGCCTGCGCAGTGATGCCTGAGCTTGCCGGCAGCGACGGCCGACAGGTGCGTTGTCATTTTCCGTTGCTTGCGGCGGGAGCCGCCCCATGACCACGCTGCTCGCGTTCGACGCGGTGTCCAAGCGTTTCGAGCGTCGCCTGGACGCCATCGAGAAGCTGGCCCGCGCGCTTGGCGCCAGTGTCAGCGAACAAACGGTGCATGCGGTCGACCGGGTCAGCTTCGACATCGATGAGCGCGAGGTCGTCGGTCTGGTCGGCGAATCGGGCTGCGGCAAATCGACGCTCGGCCGGGTCGCCTGCGGTCTGATTGCACCGAGCAGCGGAGCGGTGCGCTACCGCGGCGAGCCGGTGTCGCATGCCAACGGTGCGCGACGGCCGATCCAGATGATCTTTCAGGATCCGTTTGCCTCGCTCAATCCGCGCATGCGGGTGGCCGACATCGTCGGCGAGGCGCCGCGCGTGCACGGCATCGTCGATGCGAAGCAAGTCGAGGACTACGTCGCCGACCTGTTGCGGCGGGTCGGTCTCGATGCCGGCCTCGTCCGCCGCTACCCGCACCAGTTCTCGGGCGGTCAGCGAGCCCGGGTCGGCATCGCCCGGGCGCTTGCCGTCAAGCCGGAGTTGCTGGTTTGCGACGAGGCGGTGGCTGCCCTCGACGTGTCGATCCAGGCCCAGGTGCTCAACCTGTTCATGGACCTGCGCGACCAGTTCGAGTTGACTTATCTCTTCATCAGCCACGACCTGGGCGTGGTTCGCCACCTGTCCGACCGGGTGGTCGTGATGTACCTCGGCCGCGTGGTCGAGATCGCCGCCACCGAAGCCCTGTTCGCCACTCCCAACCACCCCTACACGCAAGCGCTGCTGGCGGAGGTGCCGCGCATCGATCGCAAGCGCCGCACCTATGTGCCGATCCGGGGTGAAATTCCGTCGCCGCTGAATCCGCCACCCGGCTGTCATTTCCATCCGCGCTGTCCACACGCCATGCCGCGCTGCTCGGCCGAGGTTCCCGTATTGCGCGAGATTGTGCCGGCACGCTGGTCGGCTTGCCATCTCAACGATTAGCGCGCCGATCTCCGGTCACCACCACCCGACCGGTCATCCGGCCGGCCAACGCACGCGCCACTGCGGCGGCTTCACGCCGGTACCGACCACTCCATGTCGGGGTCGAGCGGATAAATCGGTCGCGGCACGTCGCGATAGGGCACGCGTGACAGCACCGGCGTGGTCAGCCCCGGCGCATCGACTTCGACGATGTGTTCGTCACTGAAGTGCAGATCGAACGCAGCGCGGAAATGCCCACGCGACTTGACGATCACGCTGCGCGCGGCGGCGATGTCAAGCCCGAGTTCCTCGAACATCGCCGTGTCCTTGCACTGCTGGCGCACGCTGACCACCACCACGCGCACGCCGCCGACGCGAAGCAACGCCATCTTGCCCAGCACGATCGTGTGTTCGGCACAGATGCCGCGCCGGCCGATGATCGTTCCCTCGTGCAGGCACTCGACCACCGCCTCGTGCTCGAAGCGGCCTGACAGCGGTTGCGTCTCGTCGCGGTTGAAGCGGGCGTGCAAACGCGCGCCGGAGCCGGCCGCGTGCGCCTCGGCTGCCAACGCCGGGTCGAAGAAGATGCCCAGGATGGCGCCCTGCACGCCGGCGTCCACGAACGCCTTCAGGATCCACACCGTGTTGCCTCGCCCGCCGCCGCCAGGGTTGTCGGCCACATCGGCGAACAGCAGCGCCGGCGTGCTCGCGTCGCGGCCGCTGGCGAGGGCCATCGCGGTGGCGCTCTCGAGGCTGGTCAGATTCGGCACATAGCGGTGCCGTTCGTCCCAGATGCGCTGGCCGATCGTGCGGGCGAGCTGCCGCGCCAGTGTCGGGTCATCACGCGTCGTGACCACAACGCTCATGCCGTTCTTCGGGGTGTCTCCAAGCGAAAAGCCGCTGCTGATCGACACGTTCATCACCCGCTCGTCGACCATCGACTGGCCATAGGCGAGCATGTCGGCATAGGGGCCCGACTTGGTGTTCTGCGTCACCGACGGCGGAATCAGCGGCAGCTTGACCAGAGCGGTACTGGGCCGTGCGCCGGCCAGCATCTCGCGCAGCAACTTCGCGCACTCCCCTCCCCGCTCGGCCATGTCGATGTGGGGATTGGTGCGGTAGGCCACGAGCACACTTGCCTCGTGCACCATCTTCTCGGAAACGTTGGCATGCAAGTCGAGCGTGGCGATCACCGGCACATCGGGGCCGACCACGCGGCGCACGCGTTCGAGGACGACACCATCGGGATCGACCTCGTCGGTGCCGATCGCCGCCCCGTGCAGCGACAGGTAAACACCGTCGACCGGCAGCATGGCGCGCAGCCGGGATTCGATGCCGTCGGCGATGGCCAGAAAAAAGCCATGCTCGACCGGACCACTGGCGCCGACCGCAGCGCCCAACAGCGGCAGGGGCGTCCAGTCACCCGCCGCCGACATCGCATCGACGAAGCCGGACAGCGTGGCCGGGCAGCGCGGATGCGCGCTTTGCCAATCGGCCTGCATGTCGTCACCCTCGAGGTGGTAGTTGGCGGCGAACTCCTCGCGCGTGGCCACCGGCGAATGCGCGTTGGACTCGAGCATGAAGACGCCGACGGCGATTCTGGGCTTGGACATCGGTTTGCGCTTTCCTGTTTGTGCTGTCGAAGGGAGTCGATCCGGCTGTGTTTCGGGACCGCTCGATTATTCTCTTCGAGCCGCGCGCGGCATCCCGCCGCGCTGCCATCAACGGGAACACCACGATGCTTCGACGCCTGCGCACCGGCCTTGCACTGGCCATTCTTTCGACCATCGTCCTGCTTGCGTCGCCGGCCCGGGCGCAAGACTTGACGCTCGGCACCAAGCTGGAGCTGAATACCCTCGACCCGCACTTCTTCGCATCGTTTCCCACCGGCTCGGCGCACCAGTATCTGTACGAGAAGCTGGTCGACTACGACGAGAAGCTGAAGCTGAAGCCGGCGTTGGCGGAATCGTGGCGCCGCATCGACGAGCTGACGATGGAGTTCCGCCTCAGGAAAGGGGTCAGCTTCCACGACGGCTCGCCGTTCACCGCAGCCGATGTGATCTTCTCGGTCGAGCGCGTGCCCAACGTTCCGAACTCGCCGAATTCGTTTGCACAGTACACGCGGGGCATCGACAAGGTGGTCCGGATCGACGACCACACGATCCAGGTGCGCACCAAGGCGCCGAGCCCGCAACTGATGCAGGACCTGGCGAACGTGTTCATCGTTTCGGCAAAGGCCGCGGCCGGCGCAACGACCGCCGACTTCAATTCCGGGAAGGCGGCGATCGGCACCGGCCCGTACAAGCTCGTCAGCTTCGTCAACGGCGATCGGCTGGTGGTCGAACGCAACGACAAGTACTGGGGCGGAAAACCTCAATGGGCCAAGGTGACCGAGCGGGTGATCGGCAAGGACGCCCCGAGGTTGGCCGCGCTGCTGTCGGGTGAGGTCGACGCCATCGATGCCGTACCGATCCAGGACATCGAGCGGCTGCAGCGCGACAACAAGTTCGCGCTGTATCGGGGACCGGCATCGGTCATTCACTACATCGCACTCGATTCGGCGCGCGACGAATCGCCGAACGTCACCGCCAAGGACGGAAAGCCGCTCGGCAAGAATCCGCTGAAGGACGCGCGCGTTCGCAAGGCCATGTCGCTGGCGATCAATCGCGACGTGATCGTCAAGCGGGTGATGGAGGGCTCGGGGATCGCCGCCGGCCAACTGCTGCCGTCGCAGTTTCCGGGCACGAACAAGTCCCTCGGCCCCGACCCGTTCGACCTGCCGCGGGCCCAGGCGCTGCTGAAAGAAGCCGGTTGGGCCGACGGCTTTCGCATCGTGCTGAGCGCGACGTCTGACCGCTACCCGAACGACTCGGCGGTGGCGCAGGGCGTGGGCCAGATGTGGAGCCGGCTCGGCCTCAAGGTCGAGATCGAGACGCTGCCCGGCGCGGTGTTCTTCACCAAGGCCAGCAAGCAGGAGTTCAGCGCCTTCGCTGCGCAGTACGGTGCCGAGGACGGCATCAACAGCACCCGCGCGCTGGTCGCCACAGCCATTCGCGAAAAGGGCTACGGCACGGCCAACCGCACCCGTTACTCCAACCCGCTGGTCGACGCGCTGGTCGACGAGACACTGCGCGAGATGAACGACGAGGCGCGGCAAGAAAAGGCCGGGCGCGCAGTCAAGGCCGCGATGGACGACCAAGCGCTGATCCCGCTGTTCTTTCCGATGCACGACTTCGCGGCCAAGAAGTCGCTGATCGTCACACCGCGGCCGCAGCGGCGCTTCAACGCCTTGATGATCCGGCCGGCGAAGTAAGTGCGACGCCGGGGGCCCTGATCGGCCCCCCGGCAGCCACCGTTGGCCTGCTCCGAAGCTCCTCCCCTGGCTTCAGCGCCGGTTGCGCGCGGTCACCGGCGACAGCTGACCGGTCACTTCCAGCACCTGCGGCGCGCCGGCATTGGCCACCTTCAGGTTGACCGAGACCCGCACCGGCCCCGGCCCCTTGTCGGTGATGAACGAGAAGCGGAACATCGTGCCCCAGTTCAGCGGGTTGCTGCTGTTGGCCGAGGTCCAGGTGACGTTGCCACCGCCGATGCTGGGGGTCCAGTCGTTCGATGCGTCTTCGTCGCCATCGCTGAACACCAGATCGGTGATGGTGGCCGAGCCGATCGGGATCGTGAAGGCATCGAAGCCGGCGTTGGACAGCACCCGCAGGTTGGGCTCGGCGCCCTGGGTCTGCGCACGGGCGAAGTCCAGGTTCATCACCGCATAGTCGTAGCGCCAGCGACCGCCGCCCAGGTCGGTGGCCCTGGCGGCCAGCTTGACCCGGCCTTCTGCCGTGACGAGTTCGGACGAGCTGGCATTGGTGCCGCGCGTGCCGGGCTCGACCCAGCGGTCGATGGCCGGGCCGAGCCGGTACTGGGTGTTGCCGCCCACCACCCACACCGAGCCGCTGCGGGCAAAGCTGATCTGCTTGGTGGCCATCGAGTTGGTGATGTCGACGTCCTCGCGCGCCAGGTACCAGGACTCGAACAGGTAGGTGGCGCCGTTCTGCGGCACGCCGCTGAACTGCGATTCACGCACCACCAGACGCTGGTCATAGCTGCCGTTGGGGGTGCCGTTGGCGATGCCGTCGCAGTTGGTGTCGTAGATCGAGCCGCAGCGCCCCCACTGGTTGGTGGCGGGAATGATTTCCGAGCGCGGCCCCATGCTGTCGTTGTTGTCGTTGTTGCCCACGCTGTAGACATCGGAGCAGCCGCGCCCGAGCACGTGGCTGCTGCCCGGGTTGTCCAGACAACTGGTGTTGAGCGTCAGGAACGCATGCTTGACGCCCGAACGGCCGACCTGGTCGATGGTGCCGTCGGCGTTCAAACGGTACAGGTTCCAGATCAGGAACGGGTGCTGGTCGTTGTTGTAGGGCGGGTTGCTGCCGCTGAACTTCTGCCACCACGGGATGTCGGCTGCATACAGCGCCTGGCTGGTGCCCAGCGGGTCGCCCGCCACGGTCGGCTGCAGGCTGCCGTTGTTGACGTTGTTGCGCAGGGTCGATGACGGCGTGAAGACCGCCTGGCCATTGCCGCCCACGCCGGTGCAGCCGTTGCAGCGGCTGTACTGGAAACTCATGGCGGACATGAACAGGTCGGCCTGGTAGGTCGCACCCGGAACGCCCGGCACCGCTTCGCCATGCCATTTGAAGGGGCCGGCCAGTGGCGCTGCGTCCTGCCCCTGGCGCAGCACGTCGGTGATCATCTCGATGTCGGCCACTGCCCAGCCTTCAACCAGCGGCTGGCCAATGCGCGCGGCCAACTCGGGCGTGATGCGCAGGTCCATCGTGCGCACCGCCAGGCGCTGCTGGCGGTCGATCAATTCGTACATCAGGCGGTCAACATAGAACCAGCTCTTGCCGTCAGCACCCACCACGTCGAGGATGGTGGCGCTGCCAAGCCGCGGGCGCAGCGTGAAGTTGGTGAGGTCTATGCGCCCGCCAGGGGCCTCGACGACATAGCCACCACGGGCCTGCAACGAGCCGCCAGTGAAAGCACGCAGGTTGCCGTTGCGGACCTCGAACTGCAGGATGCCGGCAGAACCCAGCTCGAAGGTGTCGGCCTCGGAGCCTGCAGCCGGTGCACGGACCCCGCTGGCCTTGCCGAGCGCCAGACCCAGGTCGGACAGCAGGTCCTTGTTCCAGCGCATTGCGATGGTTCCGCGCGACGCCTGCCACTGTTGCGACTTGGCGTCGGCGGCAGTGACAGCGGCGCGCTGCGCGTCGGCTGCGCTGCTGGTGGCACAGACACCTGCCAGCACCAGCGCGACTGCGCTGAGAACCCGTGTGTTGCTCGAAACACTCATGTCGAAGCTCCTGATGGATGCATTTTTTGCGCCAGGCGGCGGTGGACCCCGCCCTGCACGGCAGTGGTCTGGCGCCATCCACCTGGGGGTGGACGCATCCTAACGGTGGGCCGCAAACCCGTCGACCCGCAAGCTGCCGCGTGACGCGGGGGTCCGCGCGGACACGCGGCCATGCCGCCCTGCAGGGCGGCAATGGGGGTGGCATCAACGGGGGTCGCACGCAGCCGATAGACTCCGACACCGATGAGACGCTGGCTGATGCTGTTGCTGCTGTGCCTGACCATTCCCCTGCAGGGCATGGCGTCGGCTTCGGTGCGCGGCCAGCGCTGCCTGTGCCCGATGGAGTCGGCTCCAGCGGCTGCGGCAACCAGCGATGCAGCCGAAGCGCATGCCGCATCGACCGCCGACGTCACTGCCTCAGACGATGCGGATATCGACGGTTGTTGCAACGACGCAGACACTGCCGCCCGCACCGGGCAACCCTGCAAGGTCGGGCAGGAGTGTCATGCGCCGGTGCTGGCACTGGCCCATGCCGTGGCGGTTTCGCCCGCCATCGGCCCTTTGCGTCCGATCTGCCCTGAAGTGGCCGACTGCGGCCCGGCCGACCCGCCCGACGTGGTGTGGCGGCCGCCGGCCCGCATCCGTTGATCGCCTGAGTCATATCAGGGCCGCATGGACCGACGACGGTGCATGCGGTCGCAGCGCCCGGCCCCGTACCGGCGCGCCCATCAACGGAGCTTCTCGATGCATCGAATCCACTGGCTCGGCACCCGCCGTCCTGGCGCCGCCCTGCCCGACCCTGGGCCCACAAATCCCGTGCCGCCGACGTTCGCCTGGCGACCCATCGCAGTGGCGGTGTTGGCTGCGGCGACATCGGTGACGACGCAGGCACAGACTCCAGCACAGGCGCCGGCACAGACGCCGACCCCTGCCCTCGCGCCGATGGCGCTTGCCGCGCCACCGGCCGGTGAACCGCTGACGCTTTCGGCCGCGCTGGCCGCCGCCGAATCGCGCTCGATGGCGCTGCCGGCGCAGACCGCAGCAGCGCTGGCCGCGCGCGAACGCGCGGTGGCAGCCGGTCAGCGGCCGGATCCGGTGCTGCGCCTGGGGCTGGACAACGTGCCGATCCAAGGCGGCACCGAGCACATCCTGACGCGTGAGCCCACGACCGCCCGCAGCATCGGCATCGTGCAGGCGCTGCCGGACAGCGCCAAGCGCCAGGCCCGCACCCGCCGCTTCGAGCAGGACGCGCGAGTCGCCGACGCGCGGCGCCAGGCCGTGCTGGGATCGCTGCGTCGGGAAACCGCGCTGGCCTGGCTGGCTGCGTGGGCCGAGATGCGGCGGCTGAGCCTGATCGATGAGCAGCGCAGCGAAGCCGAGCGAACGCAGGCTGCAGCAGAAGCCGCGTACCGCGCCGGGCGCGGGCCGCAGACCGACCTGTTCGTGACCCGATCGGCGCTGGCGCGGTTGGCCGACCGGCGACTGCAGGCCGAGGCCGCAGCGCTCAACGCGCGCAGCACCCTGCGGCGCTGGGTCGGCAATGCTGCCGACCGCCCGCTGGAAAACGCCGCCGGCAAGTCGCCCGGGCTGCTGTCCGACGGCGCCCTCCCGACCGCCCAATGGTTGACCACACTCGCAGCGGGCGATCCCGAACTGCAGCTGGCGGCGGCACGCGAAGCCGCCGCCCGCTCGATGGCCGATGTCGCCAGCGAAGAGCGCCGTGCCGACTGGAGCGTCGACCTGCGGTTCGCCCAGCGCGGCCCGCGCTACGACAACATGGTCACGTTGGGCGTGTCGATTCCGCTGCGTTGGAACCAGGCCAATCTGCAGGACCGGGAACTGGCGGCCCGGCTGGCCGAGGTCGAGCAGGCCCGCACCGAAACCGAAGAACTGCGTCGCATCCGCACGGCCGAAGCCGAGCGCTGGTTGCAGTCGCTGCGCGCCGGTTGGGCCCGACTGCAGAACCTGGACCACGATTTGCTGCCGCTGGCCGCGTCGCGCACCGAAGCCGCGCTCAGCGCCTACCGCAGCGGCAGTGGCAGCCTGCAGGCGGTGTTCGACGCCCGCCAGGCCGAAGTGGCGCTGCGGCTGGACCGCTTGCAGATCGAACTCGACACCGCATCGGAACAGGCGCGGCTCGACACGCTGGTGGTTCCCACGGTCGTGCCCGCCACCGCGCCGCTCGGCGTCCCCCTGGTTTCGCCCGTTCAAGCCCCGCTGGAGGCCACCCGATGAATCCGTCCGCCAACGACACCCCCGTCGACATGTCGCCCCGCCCTGCTGTTGCGCCCCCAGGCCCACCCTCAGTCGCACCGTCGTCCGAGCCCTCCGCGCCTGCCTCGAAAACAGTGCTGACCGTGCTGGTGCTGCTGCTGTTGCTGGGCGCCGTCGCCGGCGCCTGGTGGCTGGGTCGCCGTCAGGGCCAGTCGCAATCGATCACCACCGGCCCTGCTGCAACCGCCGCCGCGGCCCCTGCCAACCCGGCTGCCGCCACTGACCCCACCCGCTGGTCGATCCCGCAGGGCGAAGAGGCCACGCGGCGCCACATCCGAGACGGGCTCAAGGCCGGCGACACCGATCCGGTGACGGGCCTCTCGATCCTGAATTACCACGACCCGATGGTGCCGGGCAAGAACTTCGAAGCCCCGGCCAAGTCGCCGTTCATGGACATGATGCTGGTGCCCCGTTATGCGGGCGGCGGCGGCGCCGATGCCGGCACCATCACCGTCAGCCCGCGCATCCAGCAGAACCTGGGCTTGCGCACCGAAGCGGTGGTGGCCGGTTCGCTGGCGTCGGTGGTGACAGCGGTCGGCAGCGTGGCCTGGAATGAACGCGACCAGGTGTTGCTGCAGGCGCGCGCCACCGGCTTCGTCGAGAAGCTCAACGTGCGCGCCACGCTCGACCGCGTGCAGCGCGGCGCGGTGCTGGCCGAGATCTATGTGCCGCAATGGGTGGCAGCGCAAGAGGAATACCTGGCGCTGGCACGCATGCAGGGCGACGACCTGGCGCCGCTGCGCGATGCGGCGCGCCAGCGCATGCGGCTGGCCGGCATGTCCGAGCCGCAGATCGAGCACGTGGTGCAAAGCGGCGCGGTGCAGGCGCGCTTCGAGCTGCGGGCGCCGCAGGGCGGCATCGTGACCGAATTGATGGTGCGCGAAGGCGCCACCGTGATGCCCGGCATGACCCTGGTGCGGATCCAGGGCACCGGCACGGTGTGGGCCGAAGGCGAGGTGGCCGAAAGCCAGGCCGCGCTCTTGAAGCCGGGCGCCAGGGTCAGCGCCACCAGCCCGGCGGTGCCGGGCCAGCGCTTCGAGGGCAAGGTGCAGGCGCTGCTGCCAGCGGTCGACGCCGCCACCCGCACGCTCAAGGTGCGGATGGAACTGGCCAACCCCTCGGGGCGGCTGGTGCCCGGCATGTTCGTGCAGATGCGCTTCGAGCGGCCGATGCGCGACGCGGTGCTGCTGGTGCCCAGCGATGCGGTGATCCGCACCGGGAGCCGCAGCCTGGTGATGCTGGCCGAAGCCGACGGCCGCTTCAGGCCAGTGGAGGTCGATATCGGTCTGGAAGCAGACGGCCGCACCGAGATCACCAAGGGCCTGAAGGAAGGCGACCGCGTGGTGCGCTCGGGGCAGTTCCTGATCGACTCCGAAAGCAGTTTGCGGGGGCTGCAAGCCCGGCTCAACCCGCCGCCTGAAACGGGAATGGCGGCGTCGGCAGCCGCTTCGGCAGCGCTGCCAACCTATCGCACCCCGGCGACCATCGACGCCATCGAAGGTGACACCATCACGCTGAGCCATCCGCCGATCGCGGCGCTGAAGTGGCCACAGATGCAGATGGGCTTTCGCGTCTCGCCGCAGACCAGGCGCTCGCCGGGGCTGGCAGCCGGGCAGCGGGTGCAGGTGGAGTTCACCAGACCCGATGGCGACCTGCCGGTGCTCACCCAGATCGGCCCCGTGTCACCGGCTTCCGGGGCTGCACCCGCCCCCGCCGGAGGCAAGCCGTGATCGCGCGCCTGATCCGTTGGAGCATCACCAACCGCTTGCTGGTGCTGCTGGCCACCTTGATGCTGACCGCCTGGGGCGTGGTGTCGATGCTGCGCACCCCGCTGGATGCGTTGCCCGATTTGTCGGACACCCAGGTCATCATCCGCACCACCTGGCCCGGGCAGGCGCCGCAGATCGTCGAAGCACAGGTCACCTATCCGCTGACCACCACGATGTTGTCGGTGCCGGGAACCAAGGCGGTGCGCGGCTTTTCCATGTTCGGCGACAGCTTCGTCTATGTGCTGTTCGACGACGGGGTCGACCTGTATTGGGCTCGATCACGGGTGCTGGAATACCTGAACCAGGTTCAGGCCCGCTTGCCCGAGGGTGCGAAAACCGCGCTCGGTCCCGATGCCACCGGTGTCGGCTGGATCTACCAGTACGCGCTGGTCGACCGCAGCGGCAAGCAGGACGTGGCGCAACTGCGCGCGCTGCAGGACTGGTTCCTGCGCTTCGAGCTGAAGACGGTGCCCGATGTGGCCGAGGTGGCGAGCATCGGCGGCATGGTGCGCCAGTACCAGATCGTGCTCGACCCCGACCGGCTGGCGGCCTACCGCATCACGCAAGGCATGGTGAGCCGCGCGGTGGGACGCGCCAATCAGGAAACCGGCGGCTCGGTGCTGGAGTTGGGCGAGGCCGAATACGCGGTGCGCACCAACGGCTACCTGAAGACGCTGGACGACTTTCGTGCGATTCCGCTGATGACCACCGATGCCGGGGTCTCGGTTCGGCTGGGTGATGTCGCGAGCATCGGCGTCGGACCCGAAATGCGGCGCGGCATCGGCGAGTTGAACGGCGAAGGCGAAGCCGTCGGCGGCGTGATCGTGATGCGCTCGGGCAAGAACGCGCTGCAGACGATCCGCGCGGTCAAGGCCAAGCTGGCGATGTTGCAAGGTGGTTTGCCGCCGGGGGTCGAGATCGTGCCGGTGTACGACCGTTCGGACCTGATCGAGCGCGCGGTCGACCACTTGGGATTCAAGCTGTTGGAAGAGTTCATCGTCGTGGCGGTGGTGTGCGCGCTGTTCCTGTTTCACCTGCGCAGCGCATTGGTGGCGATCATCTCGCTGCCGCTGGGCATTGCGGCGGCTTTCATCGTGATGCACCAGCAGGGGGTCAATGCCAATGTGATGTCGCTGGGCGGCATTGCGATCGCGGTCGGTGCGATGGTCGATGCCGCGGTGGTGATGATCGAGAACGCTCACAAGCACATCGAACGCTGGAACCACGAGCATCCGGGCCGGGCGCTGGCTGGCGAGGCGCGCTGGCGCGTGATCAGCGACGCGGCGGCCGAGGTCGGCCCGGCGCTGTTCTTCTCGCTCTTGATCATCACGCTCAGCTTCATCCCGGTGTTCACGCTGGAAGCACAGGAGGGTCGCTTGTTCGCGCCGCTGGCTTTTACCAAGACCTATGCGATGGCGGCAGCCGCGGGGCTGGCGGTGACCCTGGTGCCGGTGCTCATGGGATATCTCATCAGAGGCCGCATTCCGGCCGAAACCGCCAACCCGCTGAACCGCGCGTTGATCGCGATCTACCGCCCCATGCTGGAAGTGGTGCTGAAGGCACCGAAGACCGCGCTGGCGCTGGCCGGGGTGCTGCTGCTGTTGAGCCTGTGGCCGCTGCAACACATCGGCAGCGAATTCATGCCGCCGCTGGACGAGGGCGACCTGCTGTACATGCCGACCGCGTTGCCGGGTTTGTCGGTCGGCAAGGCGGCGCAGTTGCTGCAGCAAACCGACCGGCTGATCAAGACGGTGCCCGAGGTCGAGAGCGTCTATGGCAAGGCCGGCCGCATCGATTCGGCCACCGACCCGGCGCCGCTGGAGATGTTCGAAACCACGGTGCGCTTCAAGCCGCGCGAGCAGTGGCGCGACGGCATGACCCCCGATCTGCTGGTGGCCGAGCTGGACCGCATCGTGCGCGTGCCCGGCCTGTCCAACATCTGGGTGCCGCCGATCAGGAACCGCATCGACATGCTGGCCACCGGCATCAAGAGCCCCGTGGGGGTGAAGGTTGCGGGTGCCGACCTGGCGACCATCGACCGCTTGACGGGCCAGATCGAGCAGGCGGTGAAGAACGTGCCGGGTGTCAGCAGCGCGCTGGCCGAACGGCTCACCGGCGGGCGCTACATCGATGTCGACATCCGGCGCGACGCCGCCGCGCGCTACGGCCTGAACATCGCCGATGTGCAGGAGGTGGTTGCCGGTGCAGTCGGCGGCATGAACATCGGCGAGGTGGTCGACGGGCTGCAGCGTTTTCCGATCAACCTGCGCTACCCACGCGAGCTGCGCGATTCGCTGCCGCGGCTGCGGGCTTTGCCGATCGTCACGCCGCGCGGGCAACGCCTGTTGCTGTCCGACGTGGCGGACCTGCGCATCAACAGCGGCCCGCCGATGTTGCGCAGCGAGAACGCGCGGCTGGCCGGCTTCGTCTATGTCGACATCCGGGGCCGCGACCTGCGGGGCGCGGTGCTCGAGATGCAGCAGAAGGTCGCGCAGCAGGTGGCGCTGCCGCCCGGCTATTCGGTGTCGTGGTCGGGCCAGTTCGAGTTCCTGGAGCGCGCGGCTGCCAAGTTGAAGCTGGTGATTCCGTTCACGCTGTTGATCATCTTCGTGCTGCTCTACCTGACCTTCGGCAGCTTCGGCGAAGCGCTGCTGATCATGGCCACCCTGCCCTTTGCGCTGACCGGTGGCATCTGGCTCTTGTGGCTGCTGGGGCACAACCTGTCGGTGGCCAGCGCCATCGGCTTCATCGCGCTGTCCGGCGTGGCGGCCGAATTCGGCGTGATCATGCTGCTGTATCTGAAGCAGGCCTGGCAGGCGCGGCTGGACGCAGGGCAGGACAGCGACGCCGACCTGCTCGACGCGATCCGCGAAGGCGCGGTGCTGCGGGTGCGGCCCAAGGCGATGACGGTGGCGGTGATCGTCGCGGGGCTGCTGCCGCTGTTCTTCGGTGGCGGCACCGGCAGTGAGGTCATGCAACGCATCGCCGCGCCGATGGTCGGCGGCATGCTGAGCGCGCCACTGTTGTCGATGCTGCTGGTGCCGGTGGCCTACCGGTTGATGCGGCGGGTGCCGAAGCGCGGAGCGGTTGGTGCGGTCAGGGACCCGACACCGACTGCGGTTTGACCTGCGCCGTCGCATCGGCATCGACCGACCGCGGCCGCAAGAAGTCGAAATCACAACCCTGGTCGGCTTGCAGCACCGAGCGCAGGAACAAAGCGCGGTAACCGCGCTCATCCGGGTTCGGGGGCGATGCCGGCAGCGCGGCTGCACGGGCCTGCAACTCTGCCTCGTCGAGCAGCACCGACAACGACCGCTCGGCCACGCTGAGCCGAATGCGGTCGCCGCTGCGCACCAGCCCCAGCGGCCCGCCACCGGCGGTTTCTGGCGTCACATGGACCACCACGGTGCCGCCGGCGGTGCCGCTGATGCGGCCGTCGGAGATCCGCACCATGTCCTTGACCCCCTGACGGCCGAGCTTCTTCGGGATCGGGATGTAGCCTGCTTCGGGCATGCCCGGCGCGCCGACCGGGCCGATCTGCTTCAACACCAGCACGTCGTCGGCGGTGACGTCGAGTGCCTCGTCGTCGATGCGCGCGGCCATGTCCTGCATGTTCTCGAACACCACCGCGCGGCCTTCGTGTTCCAGCAGCGCTGTGGTGGCCGCCGAGCGTTTGATGATGGCGCCGCGCGGCGCCAGGTTGCCTCGCAACACGGCGATGCCGCCACCGGCATAGAGCGGCGCATCGAAGCGGCGCACCACCGGCTGCGCGAAGGGTGCCGGTGCGGCATCGATCTCCTCGCCCAGGTTGCGCCCGGTGACTGTCAGCGCATCCAGATGCAGCAACGGGCGCAACTCGCGCAGCACGGTCACGAGGCCGCCCGCGCGGTGAAAGTCTTCCATGTAGTGCGCGCCCGATGGCTTCAGGTCGACCAGCACCGGCGTTTCTTCGCTCATGCGGTCGAGTTGCGCCAGGTCGATCGCAATGCCGGCGCGCCCGGCGATCGCAGTCAGGTGGATGATGGCGTTGGTCGAGCCGCCGATCGCCAGCAGCACGCGCATCGCGTTATCGAACGCAGCGCGGGTCAAGATGCGGTCGGGGGTCAGCCCCTGCTCGATCATCGCCATCGCCTGCGCGCCGGTGCGTTCGGCGATGCGGATGCGGTCTGCAGTGACCGCCGGTGGCGACGCACCGCCCGGCAGCATGATGCCCAACGCCTCGGCGATGCAGGCCATGGTGCTGGCGGTGCCCATCACCGAGCAGGTGCCGACGCTGGCCACCAACTGGTCGTTGACCGCTGCGATCTGCTGGCTGTCGAGTTCGGCACCCCGAAACAGGGCCCAGAAGCGGCGGCAGTCGGTGCAGGCGCCGACCCGCTCGCCGCGGTTGGAGCCGGTGAGCATCGAACCGGTCACGAGCTGGATCGCCGGAAGACCCGCCGATGCCGCACCCATCAGCTGCGCCGGCACGGTCTTGTCGCAACCGCCGATCAGCACCACCGCATCCATCGGCTGGGCGCGGATCAACTCTTCGGTGTCCATCGACATCAGGTTGCGCAGGTACATGCTGGTCGGAAACGCGAAGCTCTCGTGGATCGAGATCGTCGGAAACACGATCGGGATGCCACCGGCCAGCAGCACGCCACGCTTGACGGCCTCGATCAGTTGCGGCGCGTTGCCGTGGCAGGGGTTGAAGCCGCTGCCGGTGTCGGTGATGCCGACGATGCGCCGCTCCAGCGCGTCGTCGGTGTAGCCCGCGCCCTTGATAAAGGCCTTGCGCAGGAACAGCGAGAACTCGGTGTCACCGTAGTTGGTCAGGCCCTTGTGCAGGCCGCGGGCGGGGTCGGTTTCGTTCATCGGGTGGGTGTCCTCGATTGAAGTCAAGGTGCAGGAACCAGTGTCATGACCGGTGTCAACACCGGTTCCTGCGCGAAGAAACGGTGCAGGTTGTCGAGCGTCAGCCGCGTCATCGCCAAGCGCGTCTCGACGGTGGCGCTGCCGATGTGCGGTGCCAGCACCACGTTGTCGAGCGTGAACAGGCGCGGGTCGATGGTCGGCTCGTCGTCGAAGACATCGAGTGCGGCCCCGGCGACGCTGCGCCGTGACAGCGCGTCGATCAGCGCTGTCTGGTCGACCAGCGACCCGCGCGCGATGTTGACGAGGAAGCCATCGGCACCGAGTGCATCGAGCACTGCAGCGTTCACGGCGCGCGCAGTCGCCGGTCCGCCCGGTGCCGTCAGGATCAGCACATCGCTGTCACGCGCCAGCGACAGCAGCTCGGCGTGGAAACGCCATGCGATCTGCTGATCGGTGCGCCCGTGATAGGCCAGCGTGACGCCGAACGGCTCCAGCCGGCGTGCGATCTCGTGGCCGATGCGGCCGAGACCGACGATGCCGACGCGTTTGCCGGCCAGGTCGGTGGCCAATGGGAACGCCGTCTGTGCCCAGCGCCCATCCCGCACATGGCGGTCGGCCTGTGGCAGCCGGCGCAGCAACGACAGCAGCAAGCCCACGCCCAGCTCGGCGACGGCGGCGTCCAGCACTGCCGGGGTGTGGGTGATGACGACACCGCGCGCGGCGGCGAAGTCGAGCGCGACCTTGTCGTAGCCGACCCCGCAAACGGCGACGATGCCCAGCTGCGGCAACCGCTCCATCGCTGCGGCGGAAACCTCGAAGTTGCTGCGCGTGACGATGCCGCGCACCCGCTGCCGCAGCGCGTCGTCACGCTCCAGCGTGGCCAGATCGTGGCAGCGGAATTCGCGATCGATCAGCGCCTGCATCGGCGCCGGGAAATAGCCGATCTGCAGCAGGTCCTGCGTGATGTCGACCATGAGCCTCAGGAATCGATGCTGGCGTCCAGCTGTTCGCCGCGTGGCTTCTTGCGCAAGCGTTTGAACAAGCTGAAGAACGGGGTCGCCTGCAGGATCGACAGCAGCGCCACGAACAGCAGTACGGCCGCCACAGGGCTGTCGAGAAATACCGTCCAGCTGCCGAACCCGATCAACAACGATTGCGACAGGCTGGTATCAAGCAACGGGCCGAGCACGAGCCCGATGACCAGCGGTGCGGTCGGAATGCGGGCCCGGTCGAACAGATAGCCGAGCGCGCCGAAGGCCAGCATCAGCCAGACATCGAACATGTTGTTGTTGATCGCCAGCGCACCGACGAGACTGAGCACGACGATGATCACCGAGACCACGATCTTCGGCACCTTGGCCACGTGGATGCACAGCCGCGTGATGAACAAACCGAGCAGGAACAGCGGAATGTTGGCCAGGATCACGGCCCAGATCAGGGTGTAGGTGATCTCGCCATGTTCGGTCAGCAATGTCGGCCCGGGCAGGATGCCATGCACCATCAGGCCACCCAGCAGCACTGCAGTCGAAGAACTGCCCGGAATGCCGAGCGCGATGGTCGGGATCAAGGCACCGCCGACCACCGCGTTGTTCGCGGCCTCGGGCGCCGCCACCCCGGCCGGGTCGCCCTTTCCGAACTGCGACTTGTCCTTGGCCCAGCGCTTGGCCTCGTTGTAGGCGAACCAGCTGGCGGTGTCGCCCCCGGTGCCGGGGATGACGCCGGTGACGATGCCGATCACCGACGAGCGCAGGATGTTCGGCAGCATGCTGATGAATTCACGCAGCCGCGGCAGGATCCGGTCGCTGACCTGGTTGATGGCCTGCTGGCCGGCGCTCGACTGCTCGGCCAGTGCCAGCGCCTGCGGGATCGAGAACAGCCCGATCAAAGCCACCGTGAACGGGATGCCCGAAAACAGGTTGATGTTGTCGCCGGTGAAGCGCGCGGTGCCGGTGGTCGAGTCCATGCCGACCATCGCCAGCAGCAGACCCAGCGCGCCCGACAACAGCCCCTTGATCGGCGAACCCTTGGTCAGCGTGCCGATCATCGTGATGCCGAGCACGGCAACGGCGAACAACTCGACCGGGCCGAACAGCAGCACCAACTGCCCCAGAAAAGGCGCCGCTGTCAGCAGCGCAATGCCGCTGATCAAACCACCCACCAGGGAAGCCGACAACGAGATGCCGAGCGCGCGGCCGGCCTCGCCGCGCTCGCCCATCGGAAAACCGTCGAGCACGGTGGCGGCTGCAGCAGGGGTGCCCGGGGTGCGCAGCACGATCGCAGCGATCGAGCCGCCGTACATCGCCGCCAAATACAGCGCGGCCATCATGCACAACCCCGTTTCGGCCGGCAGTTGGAAGGTCAGCGGCAGCAGCAGCGCCAGCGCCATCGTTGCCGACAGACCCGGCAGCGCACCGACGACGACGCCGATCGCCACGCCGAGCACGATGAAGCCCATGTTCATGGGACTCAACGCATTGAGCAGACCGAGGGTGATGAACGAGGTATCCATGGGCGGTGTCTGACAGCCTTACGAAAGGAACGGCAGCACCGGCACCGGCAGGCTCAGCGTCCAGATGAACAGCAGCCACAGGAAAGCGGTGGTGCCGACGGCCACCACCAGCGCACTGACCGGCCGCACGATGTGCGTCGCCAGCAACACTCCGGCGATGAAGACCGTGGTCGTTACCAGATAGCCGACGATCGGAATCAGCCACACATAGGCGGCGATCGCCACGCCGTACAGCGCCAGCACCCGCGGCTTCATCGGCGGCGGCGGCTCGTCGTCGCCAGCCACTGCCCGACCCTTGGCGCGGCGCGACCGTTCCCAGGCCGCTTCAGCGAACATCGCAAGTGCCAAGCCGACGATGATCCAGATCAGCAGCACCGGGAGGCGCTGCGCGGTGTCGGGGTACAGACCGGTCTGGGTGCGAAACAGCCCGGCCAGCGCGATCGCTGCGATGCCGAGCAAGACGGTGCTGCTCATCGGGACTCCCTGAGGGATGCAGAACGCAAACGCCCCCGGTCATTCAAACCGGGCGCAGCGGGGTCGTCGCCAAGCGCGCCCTACTTCTTCTGCTGGTCCTTGACCTCGCTCCAGATCTTGCCGAAGTCCTTTTCCTGCTTCTTCAAATAAGCGGTGTAGTCGTCACCGGCCTTGAAGTCGATGACCGTGGCGCGGGCTGCTGCGTCGCGCTGGAATTCGGGGTTGGCGACCACGCGTCGCATGGCCTCGATAAACTCCTTGCGCGCAGCGTCGGGCATGCCCTTCGGTGCACTGTATCCGCGCGACGAACCCGCAACCACATCGATGCCCAGTTCTTTCAACGTCGGCACATCGGGCAGGTCCTTGACGCGTTCATCGGTGTACACCGCCAGCACCCGCAGGTTGCCGGCCTTGACCTGCGGGAAGGTGATGCCGAGGTTGTTCGAACTGGCGTCGATCTTGAGTGCCAGCGCTGCCGCCCACGACGGGCCGTCACCGGCAAAGGGGACGCTCTGAAACTTCAACCCCGAAGCCTTCTCGATCATGATCACCGAGAAGAAGTCGTCTCCGCCCACGCCCGAATTGCCGACCGTGATGCGGCCCGGCGCGGCGCGCGCTGCGTCCATCAGGTCCTTCATCGTCTTGTACTTGCTGTCTTTGGCCACCACCATGACCCCGGGGTCGGTGACGACATTGACCAGCGGCGTCAGGTCATCGATCGAGTACTGCATCGACGGGTTCATCAGGTAATTCGTCATCAGCATCGGCGTGTTGGTGATCGACACCGTCTTGCCGTCGTTGGCGGTCTGCCGCGCCAATTGTGTCCATGCGATCGCACCGGTGGCCCCGGGCTGGTAGCGGTTGACGAAGGTGACACCCAATTCCTTGCTGAGGTAGGGCTGCACCAGTTGCGCCAACGCATCGCTGCCACCGCCGGGCTGAAAGCCCTGCACCACGGTGACATCGCCGGGGCCGTACTTCTGCGCCAGTGCGGATGTCGACAGGGCGGCCAGCGCGGTCAGTGCCAGCGCGACGCCGGTCGAGCGTGCGAGTTTGCGAGCGTGCATTCGAGTCTCCTGTCTGTTCTTGGTGGACTCCATCCTACGGAGTGACACCGACATCGACAGCGCGACTAAAGATAAAGTTTTTGATCGTTCCAGACCCGACGCGCCTCTTCGACCAGTGCGGTGGACAGCGCCGCGCGCGGCCCTTGCGGAGTCCAGATCATGCCCATCCGTCGCACCGGCACCGGCGGTGGCAGCGCCAAGCGGACGATCTTTAGACCCTCGGGCCAGGGTGGGGTCCAGTCGGGCACCAGCGACACCCCGAGCCCCTGGTGCACGAACGTCGCAATCGCATTCAATGCATCGATCTCGATGCGTTCGTGCGGCCGTATCTGCAAGCGACGCAGGTAGTTGTCAGCCAACTGGCCGCCCCACATCTCGCGGTCATAGCGGATGAACGGCTCTTCGGCCAGCAGCACGAGCGGGTCGCGGCCCGCCATCGACGCCGGCGCCAACACGCACAGCGGCTCGTCGACGAGCAGGCACCATTCGCAGGTCTTCGGCAGCGTGAACTGCGGCTGCACGATGACCGCGGCGTCGAGGTTGCCCGCGATCACCTGGTGGTAGAGGTGGTTGGAGGCACCCGGCTCGATGAACACCGCCAACTTCGGGTGCAGGCTGTAGACGCGGCGCAGGATCGGCGGCAGCAGCCCCGTCAGCGACGATGTCGACACCCCCAGCCGCAACTCCCCCAGCGGCTCATCGTCGTGGGCGATGGCATGCAGGTCGCGCACATCGCGCACCACGGCTCGCGCCGGTGCCAGCAGCTTCATCCCGGCCTCGGTGGCCTTGACAGTGCGGCCGGCGCGGCGCACCAGCGCTGTGCCGAGGCTGGTCTCGAGTGCTTTGACCCGTGCCGCGACAGCTGCCGGTGTCAGGTCCAGGCGGCGCGCGGCTTCGGCCATCGAGCCGCAGTCGACGACCATCACGAAACTCTGCAGGAAGCGCGTGTCCATCGATCGGTCGGCGTAGGGGCCGGCGATCATGCCATCCCGCCGGGCCGCCGACCGCCGCCGCACGGTGCCTGTCAAGCTGCGGTGCTCAGGCTCCGGCGTTCACTCCCAGCGATGCGGCCGCTTCGATCGTGAACGCATCGGCCTCGAGCTCAGCCACCAGCGCGTCACGCTGCGGGGCGTCAAGCTCGACCAGCGGCGGGCGCACGGTGGCCCAGCCCTCGTCGCCCGACTGCCACGCAATCGCGGCTTTCATCGCAGCAATCATCGGCCGCCGCTGAAAAATGCCCCGGGTCGCATTCAGCGCCCGCTGGCGCGCGTCGGCATCGGCGTCGCGCCAGTGCTCGGCCAGCGCCACGATCGGGGCGGGGTTGACATTGGCAGTGGCGGTGATGCAGCCGGCACCGCCGCCGCGCAAGGTCGCCAGCAAGAAGGATTCACTGCCTGAGAACACATCGAAGCCCTGCGGCTGGAACGCTTTGAGCATTGCTTCGGTGTTGGCCCAGTCGCCCGAGCTGTCCTTGATGCCGGCGATCGTTCCCGGATAGGCCTTCAGAAGGCGCTCGATCAAACCCAGGCTGATGCCGACCTGCGCCACCGGCGGGATGTGATAGAGATAGATGCGCAGCCGCGCATCGGCCACCCCGTCGATGACCGACGCATAGGCGCGGTACAGGCCTTCGTCGGTCACACCCTTGTAATAGAAGGGCGGCAGCATCAGCACCCCACCGCAACCGGCGTCGACGGCATGCCGGGTCAGCTCGACCGCATCGGGCAACGCGCAGGCTCCGGTGCCGGGCATCAACCGGCCCGGCGGGATTCCCGCTGCGACGATGGCATCGAGCAGGCGGTGCTTCTCGGTCAGACTGAGCGAATTGGCTTCAGAGTTGGTGCCGAAAACCGCCAACCCGACGCCGCAGTCGATCAGCCAACGGCAATGTCGGACCATGCGTTCCGGGGACGGCGAGCGGTCGGCGTTGAACGGGGTCAGCACCGGCGAGAAAACGCCCTTGAGGCGTGCCGGCTGTTGCGTGGAAGTGTTCATCGGGCGCCACCCTTGCCGTTCAGCGCAGCGGTCGACCACTTGCCATAGGCAGCCACCGCCTTCTCGTCGAAACCGAAGCCGAGCCCTGGCGACTGGTGCAGCGTCACGCGGCCGTTCTTGCATTCGAGCTGGCGGTCGACGAGACGGCGAAAGTTCAGCACCTGGTCGTCGGCGAAGAACTCGACATAGCGCGCGTTCGGTGTCGCCGCGACCAGCGGCGCATGGACATCGTGAAACCAGTGCGGGCAGACCACGACCCCGTAGCTGGCTGCGGTGGCGGCAATGCGCTTCCATTCGGTGATGCCGCCGCAGACCAGTGCGTCGGTCTGCAGGATCGCCGCACCGCCCTTGTCGAGCAGTTCCTTGTGGTACCAGCGGCCATAGCCGATCTCGCCGGTGGCGATCGGGATGCGGGTGGCCCGTGCCAGACGGGCGTGGTTGTCGATGTCGTCGGGGCCAAACGGCTCCTCGACGAAGTACGGGTCGTAGTCCTCGAAGCGGCGCAGGTATTGCAGCGCCTGCGTCACATCGGTCCAGGCGTTGTTGCAGTCCATCATCAGCTCGACATCGGGCCCGACCGCTTCGCGTGCCGCGCGCAGCCGCTCTTCCTCGCCCTGGGGCGACAGCCGCCCGGTTTTCATCTTGACCGCGCCGAAGCCCTTGGCCACATGGCCGGCCATCTCCTCACCGAGCATCTGCGGCGACTTGCCTTCGAGGTAGTAGCCGCCACTGGCATAGGCCGGCACCGAGTCGAGCGCAGCGGCACCCAGATACTTGTGCAGGGGCAGCTTCGCGGCACGGGCGTTGAGGTCCCACAGCGCCGTGTCGAGCGCGCTGATCGCCCGCATCACGGTTCCAGCGCGGCCCTGCAGCAGCGAATCCTGGTACATCCGAGTCCACAGCGCTTCGACCGCGCAGGAATCCTCGCCGAGCAGCACCGGCGCCAGCAACTCCTCGACCGCCGCGGTGAAGAGTCCACCGCCCGCGCTGCCGACATAGCAAAAGCCGATGCCTTCGAGACCGTCATCGGCTCGTACCTTCACGAGACCGTAGTGGCGCTCGGTGACGGTGCGGTTGGAAAACGACGTGACGCGATCGAGCGGCACGCGGGCGGCCGCGTACGCGATGGAATGAATGGTGGCCAAGTGAGCTCCCAGGGGCAACAAGGAAGGTCCATTCTTGGCGCCAACCACGCTCCGACCAACCCCGACCGTCTCGTTTCAGACCATCACTTTCTTAGGGTTCCGGGCTCTGGCTCATCGACAGAAGCACGGCAACGCGGCAGCGACGGCCGTGCGGGAAGGGTATTGGTGCTCACCTCCAGCAAGTGCGCGTTCCGAGGCGGGCCAATATTCCTACAGGCCAAACGCCCTGCGGCTGATGGCATTTCGCGCGACGTCGACCAGCATCGAGCATCCCCAATTCAGCCCTTGTTGGCAATCGATCGATGACTTCTGCAACCCTCCCCCAACATGGCGTCGTGCACAGCGCCGGCTCGTTCGAGCTTGAAGGCGAATCACAGACTCGATCAGGGGTCTCATGGGGTGCGATCTTTGCGGGTGCTGCCGGTGCGGCGGCTCTCTCCCTGATTCTTTTGATCCTGGGCACCGGGCTCGGACTGTCGTCGGTTTCACCATGGACCGGTCGCGGCGCGGGCGCCACCACGATGGGAATCTCGACCATTGTCTGGCTGACGATCACGCAACTTGCCGCCTCCGGTATGGGTGGCTACCTTGCCGGTCGACTGCGAACCAAGTGGGTAGCCGTCCACAGCGACGAGGTGTACTTTCGTGACACTGCCCACGGCTTCCTTGCCTGGGCCGTCGCGACGCTGGTTACGGCTGCCACATTGACGTCGGCCATCGGTTCGGTGGTCGGTGCCGGGGCCCAAGTTGGTGCCTCGGTTGCCGGCGGAGTGGTTTCAACGGCAACGACCGGTGCGGTCGCTGCCGGGGCAGTTGCAGCGAAAGACGACACGTCTGGCGCGAACGGGAATTCCGGGATGGGCTACTTCGTCGACTCGTTGTTTCGCAAGGCGCCCAACGCGGCTTCGGCCACGCTGGGTGCATCCGCCAACCCTGCAACGTCAGTTTTGACGGAGGATGGCAACCCGCAGGCGATGGGTGCGGAAGTCACCCGCATTTTCGCCAACGCTGTGCGTTCTGGCACGCTCGGTCCTGAGGATGTGCGCTACGTTGGTCAGCTGGTCGCGCAGCGCACGGACATGTCGCAAGCCGACGCCGAGAAGCGCGTCAACGACAGCTTCACTGCAATTCAGACAAATCTCAAGCAAGCTGAGACAGCGGCTCGTGAAGCTGCCGACAAAGCCCGCAAGGCATCCGCTGGTGCGGCGCTTTGGTTGTTCGTCTCATTGCTGATCGGCGCTTTCGTTGCCAGCCTTGCAGCCACATTTGGCGGTCGTCAGCGCGACGCTTTCTGAAGCCCCACCAACTCACCTCAACCAACACGAAAGGCCCCCATGTCCTCACTGCTGCTCTGGTTCCTCGGCATTCCCATCCCGCTCATCATTCTGTTCGTGCTCTTGACTTGAGTCATTGCATTGACACCAGCGGTCTGGCGGTTGGATGAACACCCGTCAGACTGCTCACCAGTTTCTTTCGTCCCAAGGTTTTATATGCGCAAACTTATTTTTCTGGCCATCGCCGGCTTTGCCTGGCGCCAGTACGTCAAACGCAATCCACAGGCAGCGTCAGGTCTGTTGAGTCGTGTGATGGGCCAAGTTGGGCGCTAACTGAATTAGCAGATTTTGTCTTTGCGGACTGAACATCCGCGACAGAAAAATGCCGATCCGGACAAGGCCTGACGTTGCGGCTATCGGTGAACGTGCTCTGGAGGCTGGCGATGCGTTCGCTCCCACAGTGCGAAGTCAACTACGGCCAACAGGGCGGTTTCAATTCTGAAGTGCGAACCCCAGCGCTAAAGTGGCATACCGCCAGCGCCGGTCAGGCGCAGGCAGTCCCGCAATAGCGCCAGGTTGCTGAGAGCTGGGACGACACGAGCGACGCAGCGAAGTCCAACGCCCCCTCGTCCCAGGGACGCACCTTCCAAGCCTCGAAATCGATGGCATCGGCGTGCCCTAGTGCAGTGCGCGTGATGTTGTGATGAGCGACGTACAGTTCGATCGCCAACTCCAGCTCGGCCACGCTGGTGAAGCTGTCGCGCCGGATGCGCTTGTCGGTGATGTCGCGGAAGAAGCGCTCGACCATGTTCAGCCACGATGCGCTGGTGGGCGTGAAGTGCATGACGAAGCGTGGGTGCTTGGCGAGCCACTTTTGTACGTCGGGACGTTTGTGCGTGGCGTAGTTGTCCACGATCAGATGCAGGCCCAGGTGCTTCGGCGTGCGGCTACGCCGATGTGCAGCTTCATGCCGAAGTACCACTGCTGGCCCTTGCGGGTCTGGTGCGTCTCGGGGTCGCGCTTCTTCTCGGAGTTCTTGGTGGAGCTGGGGCGCCGATGATCGTGGCGTCCACAATCGTGCCGGTGCCCAGCTTCAGCGCGCTGGCCTGCATCACTTCGCCGACCCTGGCAAATAGTGCCTCGCCAAGTTGGTGTTTCTCCAGCAAGCGGTGGAACTTCAGCAGTGTCGTCGCGTCGGGAACCTGTTCACGTCCAAGATCGATGCCGACGAAGCGACGGAGCGCGGTGCTGTCCAGCAACGCGTCCTCGCATGCGGCATCGGCCAGATCGAACAGTGCTGCACGAAGTTCATGCGCAGCATGCGCTCCAGCCCCACCCGAGGCCGGCCATTGCCGGCCTTCGGGTAATGCGGCTCGATCACCGCGCACAGTGCGGACCACGGAACGATCTGCTCCATCGACGCCAGGAACGCATCGCGCCTTGTCGGCTTGCGGTACTGCTCGAACGGCGCGTTCTGATCGGCGGCCATGGCAAGGGTCTGTTGCTTCATACGTTATTTAACGCAGGAGGCGTCACTGCGCTGGACTTGATCAGCGTTGCTTTAGATCGGGGAATTCGGGGCGATTCACCCCCTAGAACGTAGGATTTACAGGCACTGGCCTGCCCATCACTATGCAAGTTCGCATTGCGACTTCCTTGTCGGTGCATGCGAGATTTCAGCCCGCTCTTGTGCGTTCGCGCAAGAGGCTGATGACAAGAACTGGACCGAATGCGATCCCGCCCGGCGGCAGAGGCTGTGTGTCTGCGAGGCAGATCTGGCGAGAGTCAAGTTTTGAACGTCATGAGTCAGACAGTCCGATGCACATGTGCATCGTGTGAAGCTGGCTTGGGAGTCGGCATGCAGTCCCTGGAACTGGTAAGGCTTAGTCGACTGATGCAGCAAACCAGCGGCAGCGAATCCGTCGTAGTGGGGCTGATCGACGGTCCCGTACTGACAGGCCACCCCGACCTGGAAGGCACCGGCATCGACACCCTTTCTGGAGCCGCGAGTTGCTTGCGGCCAAACAGCGTCGCCTGCCTGCACGGCACCTTTGTCGCCGGCATCCTGCACGCACGCCGTGGCAGCACTGCGCCGGCGCTGTGCCCGGGTTGTCGCCTGCTCGTCCGTCCCATCTTTGTCGAAGATGACAGGGCAGGATTCCCCAGCTGCGAACCAGAGGATCTGGCACTTGCCATGGTGGACTGCATCAGGGCGGGTGCCCGCCTTCTCAACCTGTCGGTGGGGCTGCTGCAGGCCCGCCCAAGCGCAGTGCGCGTGCTAGAGGCGGCCCTCAACCTGGCCGCGCGCCAGAGCGTGCTGGTACTGGCGGCTGCGGGTAACCAGGGCATGGTGGGCGCGTCGGCGCTGGCCAGGCATCCCGCGGTGCTTCCGGTGGCTGCCTCCACGGCCAACGGCACCATCGCCAGCCTGTCCAACCTCGGTCATTCGGTCGGCCGACGCGGCCTCGCTGCGCCCGGTGACAGTATCGAAAGCTTGGCACCTGACGGCGGGACAAGAAGATTCGGCGGCACTTCGGCTGCAACGCCTTTCGTAACGGGCACGGCCGCGCTGCTGTGGTCGCTATACCCAGAGGCATCGGTTGCTCGAATTCGGCATTCGCTGGTGCATGCCGCGCGGGCCGCTCGTACCAGCATCGCGCCCCCGCTGCTTGATGCACAAGCTGCCTGGGACGCCTTGAAAGCTTCCCGAATGGGAGTTCTAGCGTGAATACGAAGATTCATCAGCCAGTCCGCCCTGTCTCTGCTGCTGACGCACCACTGGCGCGGCCCTTCGTGGTGCGACTGCCGGGGTTCGTGGCGGACAAGCAGGTCGGTTTGGGTGACGCTGTCAAACGCGTCACCACCCAGATGGGACTGCGCACATGCGGGGGCTGCGTGCGCCGCGCGGCGGCTCTCAATCGCTGGATTGTGTTTGCGGGGCGGCGGCCGGAGTGAAGCCGGACGCTGCCATGCAATCTCGGGGCGGAGAGTCGCCGGACAACTGAATAAAAGTGAGGTCTGAGATGCAACAAGTCACCACATTGGAATCCCCCCTGAGCCGGCCGGTCCGCAGGCCCCGGGGGGTAATGGCGCAGGCATGCGCTGACGGTTCATGCGGCACCGATGCCGCAGAGGACGGTGAAGCGAGCAGCGCTTATCCATTCGTCTACGCCATCGGGAACATCGAGATCCGGTTCCCGAGTCTGGGCGTGGAGAAGGAATTCGTTCAGGCCAGCGGCCGCGCCGACGCAGCTGGGCTGACCGACCAGCAGATGCTGCACAGCGTGCTGACGCTGCCGCAGAACCGATACCTGACGCGCCAGCTTTGCTGGGTCATGACTATCGAGGGTCTCGACACCTATCTGCTGCAGCCGCGCGAAGCGGCAGACTTCGACTTGCTTCTAGGGGCCGTCAGGGCCAATCCGGGTCGGCTGGATCTTGACGTCGTCATCGGTTTGCGCGGGCCGCTTGCACCGCCGTCCCTGTGCAACGGGCTGACGGTGCCGATCGTCGGCGTCAGCCAGATCTATTCGTTCGATAGGGACAGCTTCGTCAAGGCCGTTCCGGTGCCTGAGGGCATCAAGGCGGCAGCCTTCTCTCCGGCTGTTAGAGAGTTGTTTGACCGCTTCCTGAAGGTAGCCGACAACGCCGGTGCTACTGACGAACACCGGGCCATCAATTACATGGCGACGCGCTACCCAGCAGTCTTCAACCTGGCCGCTGATCGCATGTCAGCCGGCTTCGGCCTTGATGCGATCGAGACTTCTTCATCGCGCCTGTCCGGAGCGCGGCGCATGGTCAACGTCAATTTCGTATTCGTGCACCGCCAGACCAATGTGCCCGAACGCTACTCGGTGCGAGTCGACGTCACCGAGGAGTTTCCATTCCTGTCGTCGACGCTTTCGCCCGCTCCCTATTTCGAGCGCTGAGTCGGGCAGATCCCGACGGAAAGGAGATCAAGCATGCCAAGGAAAGAGCCAGAGATGGCGAGCGCCACGGCCATCGCGGGGTCGAGGCTGCCCAGCTTCGGCGCCGAAGCGGCTGTCGGCCCGCCCAGCCGGGCCTACCGTTCGCTCGTGTCGTTTGGCACAACGGGCGCCGCCGCTGTCTCGCCCAGTTATCAGGACGACGAGGGAGACACCGACGACGCGGGTGATGTCGACGACGTTGGTGACAGCGACGACGGTGGTGACAGCGACGGTGACACCAACGACGGTGATAGTGACGGTGGGGACGGCGATGGCGCCGATTCGCAAAGCGACACCTGAAGGTTCCAAACGCCCCTGATCGGGGCAATGAAAGGAGATGCCATGTTGCCGATGATGAATGCCGAGGCCGGCCTGTACGGTCGCGGCCATATGTTTGAAGCGGAGGGTGCAGCCGACGCCGCACCGCGAGGGGGGGCAGTAACGCCCCAGATTTGCGTCAATTCACCGTGCCTGCGTTTGCCCTCGGGCCGGTTCTGCGTCAACCTGCCGATTGTCGGCCGGCGCTGCGTGAACATTCCCAACCTCGGGAGTTGGCGTGTGCGTTGCTGCACCCGGTTCGGGTGGCCGCCGGTCAGCTGTGGGATTCAGCGCTGCTGAGGTCAGCACTGGACGCTTCAAATGGGCATTGTCGGGTGTTCGGCCCGACGGTACCTGGGACTGGAGATCATCAGATCACCAGTCCCTATGACAGCTGCGAGAGCGGGCACTGCCACCGCGGACCCCCCGCTGCATTGCCCGCATTGCTCCCAACGGCAACGCAGATCACGAGACGATGTCTTCTCGCTTGACCGGCAAGCTCGCATCCAGAGTTCGTAACGTGTCAATGCCCTCGGCGATGGCGTCGATGGTGACAAACATCGCTCGGCGACCAGGCCAGCCAAACTGCGTCGAGAAGATGCCGACAACCTGCCCTGCCGCGTCAATAACGGCCGAACCGCTCATGCCGGGGCGCACGTCGCAGTCATGAAGGATGCCGTTCACGCCCTTGACATATTTCAGGCGCCCGACGGTGACCAGGTCAAGCTCGCCATCCGAGCCACCCACTAGCCACAGGCGCTCGCCCTTGCGCAGCAACCTGGCTGAGCGCATGGGAGGAATGCCGCAAACGCTTGATTCGGCCTCGTCGAGCAAGGCCCAGTCCCCATAGTTACCGACGTACCACGGCATCACGAGCGCCCCTCCCGGCAGCGCCGGCGGAGCCGCGCGCCCGAACAGCTCGGGGTGGTCGGGGAACGCCTTCCTGCCGAGAAAGGCAGCACCCTCGGCATCGCCGCCCAGTTGCTCGAAGACGTGGCGGTTGGTGAGGACTTGGCCGCAACCTACACGAAGCCCGGCGGCGTCGTTCTTCCCGATGCGGACGACCAGTCCCTCCAAGGAAAATTCATGTTGCGACAAGC
>JBDSMV010000316.1:0-6811 GCA_039915715.1 Rubrivivax sp.
CAGGTTCGCCAACGCGTTCCTCGAGCCGATCTGGAACCGCCACCATGTCGCCAGCGTGCAGGTCACGCTGGCCGAGGACTTCGGCGTCGAAGGCCGCGGCGGTTTCTACGAAAGCGCCGGTTGCCTGCGCGACGTGGTGCAGAACCACCTGTTCCAGATCGTGGCGCTGCTGGCGATGGAGCCGCCGGCTGAACCCGGTTTCGCGGCCGTCCATCGGGCCAAGGCGGATGTGCTGCGGGCAATGCGTCCGCTGCAGCGGGACGAGTTGGTCCGCGGTCAGTACGCCGGCTACCGCGACGAAGCCAAGGTCGCACCCGACAGCGATGTCGAGACCTATTGCGCGCTGCGCCTGCACATCGAGTCCTGGCGCTGGTCGGGCGTGCCCTTCTACCTGCGCTCGGGCAAGCACCTGCCTTGCAAAGCCGGTGAGGTGCTGGTGCGCCTGAAGCCGGCGCCGCAGTGCCTGTTCGAGGACGACGACTGCGGGGTCGAGGGCAACACGCTGCGCTTCCAGCTCTCGCCCAATGCTGACATTGCGCTGGCGGCGCGCGTCAAGCGGGACGGCCGCGCTTTTGTCGGCGAAACCCGCGAGCTGGTGCTGGTCAGTGGACGCGGCTCGGCCGGGGTGCCGTATGCGCGCTTGCTGGCCGACGCAATGCAGGGCGACGATGCGCTGTTCGCCGACCAGGATGCGGTCGAGGCGTCGTGGGCAGTGCTAGAGCCGGTGCTGGAACACCACGACGACGCGTTGCCTTACGCCCGCGGCAGCTGGGGCCCGGCCGAAGCCGACGCGCTGATCGCCGCCAGCGGCGGCTGGCGTGCACCCTGCCCGCAGACCTGCGCCGTGGAGGACAAATGAGTCAACCCATCGAGGACTACGCGCTGATCGGCGATGGCCACACCGCAGCACTGGTCGGCCGCACCGGCTCGATCGACTGGTTCTGCACCCCGCGCTTCGACTCGCCGGCCTGCTTCGCGGCGCTGCTGGGTACGCCCGAGCACGGGCGCTGGCTGATTGCGCCCAAGCCTGCATCACAAGCTGCGGGTGAGGACGACAAGGCGCCACCGCTCAAAGCCGTGCGGCGCCGCTACCGCGAGGGCACGCTGATCCTGGAGACCGAGTTCGAAACCGATGACGGCGCCGTGCGCATCATCGACTTCATGCCGCACGAGAACCACCGCATGGATCTGGTGCGAATCGTCGAAGGACTCCGCGGGCGGGTCGCGATGACGATGGAGATGGTGATCCGCTTCGACTACGGCAGCGCGGTGCCCTGGGTGCGGCGCATCAACGGCACCTTGCTGGCCACCGCCGGACCCGACACGCTGGAGTTGCACTCATCGGTCGAGACCCACGGCGAGAACATGAAGACGGTGGCCGACTTCAGCGTCGACGCCGGCGAACGGGTCGCGTTCCAACTGAACTTTCAGCCCTCGCACCTGCCGCTGCAGCCGCCCATCGACGCCGAGGAAGCCCTCGCCGACAGCGACAGGCGCTGGCGCGATTGGTCGCGAGCATGTCGCGACCCCGGGCCCTGGCATGACGCCGTGCAGCGGTCGCTGATCACGCTCAAGGCGCTGATCTACGAACCCACCGGTGGCATCGTGGCGGCGCCCACCACATCGCTGCCCGAGCACCCAGGCGGCATGCGCAACTGGGACTATCGCTACTGCTGGCTGCGTGACGCCACCTTCACCCTCAACGCCCTGTTGTCGGCTGGCTACACCAGCGAAGCCGAGGCCTGGCGCGAATGGTTGCTGCGCACCGTGGCCGGTTCACCCGCCGACCTGCAGATGCTCTACAGCGTCACCGGCGAGCGCCGCTTGATGGAATTCGAAGTGCCGTGGTTGCCGGGCTGGCGCGAGTCGGCCCCGGTGCGGGTCGGCAATGCAGCCGCCACGCAGTTTCAGCTCGATGTGTACGGCGAGGTCATGGACACCCTGCACCTGGCGCGCATGGCCGGGCTACCGCCCGAGCCGCATGCCTGGGCGATCCAGCGCTCGATCCTCGACTTCCTGAGCCAGCACTGGCGCGATCCCGACGAAGGCATCTGGGAGATTCGCGGGCCGCGCTGCCACTTCACGCATTCGAAGGTGATGGCGTGGGTGGCATTCGACCGGGCGGTGCTCGATGCCGAGCGCTATGGCCTCGACGGGCCGGTGGAACACTGGCGCGAACAACGCGACGCGATCCACGCCGAGGTCTGCGACAAAGGCTTCGACGCTGTGCACAACACCTTCGTGCAGCACTACGGCACCACCGAGCTGGACGCCAGCCTGCTGCTGATCCCGACCGTCGGCTTTTTGCCCGGCAGTGACCCGCGGGTGCGCGGCACGGTCGACGCGATCCGGCGCGAGTTGTCCGTCGGCCACGCCGACGCACCAGGCCTGAAGGGCGCCACGCTGCTGCTGCGCTATGCCACCGAGTCGGGCATCGACAACCTGCCGCCCGGCGAAGGCGCCTTCCTGCCGTGCTCGTTCTGGCTCGCCGATGCGCTGGCATTGACAGGGCGCCTGGCCGAGGCCCGCGCACTGTTCGAAGCCTTGCTGGGTCTGGCGAACGATGTGGGGCTGCTGTCCGAAGAGGTCGACCCGCACAGCGGTTGCCTGCTCGGCAATTTTCCGCAGGCGCTGACGCACATGGCCCTGGTCAATACCGCCCACCTGCTGGCGCGGATGGCGGGCGAGCCGTCTGCAACCCTGCAGGTGGACCGCAGCTCAGACTGAGGCGGCGGCGGCCCTGTCGGCGGGTGCGGGTGCGGGCGCCAGCACCAGCGCTCGCCACACGGTGTGGCCGCCGCTGGCCTTGTCGATCTGCAGCAGCACGGCTTCGTGCGCCGCCTGTTCTTCGATGCTGGCGCCGAGCACCGGCAGGTCGAAGCTGCGCAAGTCGACAACGGCAGCCCGCACCCCCTCGACCCCGGTATCGCCGAGATCGATCACCAGCGAGTCCTGTCCACGGGTCATGCCGAGCCACACCTCGGCCAGCAGGCGTGCGTCGAGCAGTGCGCCGTGCAGGTCGCGGTGGCGGTTGTCGACCTCCAGCCGCCTGCACAGCGCGTCCAGCGAATTGCTCTTGCCGGGGTAGCGGTCGCGGGCCATCAACAGGCTGTCGCAAACCTTCGTCACCCGCAGGCTGAAGTCGCCGCGCCCCAGCTTGCGGAATTCGGCGTCCAGAAAACCGAGGTCAAAAGCCGCGTTGTGGATCACCACCTCGGCGCCTTCGATGAAGGCCACCAGCTCGTCGGCCACGGTTTCGAACAGCGGCTTGTCGGCCAGGAACTGATCGGTCAGACCATGCACCCGCAGCGCGTCGGGGTGGCTGCTGCGTTGCGGGTTGACATAGTGGTGCAGCGTGCGCCCGGTGTGGCGGCGGTTGACGATCTCGATGCAGCCGATCTCGATGATGCGGTCGCCCTGGGCCGCATTGAGCCCGGTGGTTTCTGTGTCGAGGAAGACCTGTCTCATCGTGTGTCTCAAGACGGCCACTCAAGCCGCATGGGGGGTCGAAGGCAGGGTGCGCGCATGCTGCCCGCACCACCACCACGCTGCCGCACCGATCACGATCATCGGCACGCACAGCCACTGGCCCATGCTCATGCCGAACGCCAGGATGCCGAGGAAGTTGTCGGGTTCGCGAAAGTACTCGGCCACGAAACGCAGCACCCCGTAGCCGAACAGAAAAGCGAACGCCACCTGCCCGGTCGGCCGCGACTTGCGCCCGTACCACCACAAGAGCACGAACAGCAGCAAGCCTTCGAGCAGGAACTGGTAGATCTGCGATGGATGGCGGGCGATGTCGGTGCCGCTCTGCGGAAACACCATTGCCCACGGCAGCGACGGATCGGCGGCGCGACCCCAGAGTTCGCCGTTGATGAAGTTGCCGACCCGCCCCGCCGCAAGGCCCGTGGGCACGCACGGCGCCACCAGGTCCATCACCTCCAGGAACGTGCGACCGCGGCGGCGGGCGAACAGCGCCATCGCCAGCATCACGCCGATCAAACCACCGTGAAAAGCCATGCCGCCGCGCCAAACCATGAAGATTTCCAGCGGGTTCGACAGGTAGTCGCCCGGTTTGTAGAACAGCGCATAGCCAAGCCTCCCGCCCAGCACCACACCGACCACGCCGTAGAACAGCAGGTCCTCGATGTCACGCCGGGTCCAGCCGGCGGCGGCGAAATGCGGCAAGCGAATGCGCCGCAGCGCCAGAAAAAGGAACAGGCCGAAGGCGGCCAGGTAAGTCAGGCCATACCAGTGGATCTGGACCGGGCCGAGCGCAAGCGCCACCGGGTCGAACTGCGGATGCACGAGCATCGATGGATCTCCTAAGCAAGCCGCGATTGTCCACGCTGCTTGGAGCGGATCGCACACCACGACCCCATCGGTAGGACTGCGACTACGGCATGAACCGGGGCTTGCCGCAGCGGGCTGCCGACTGCAACCGACGCGCGGCCCCGTCGCGGCCACTCAGACTGCACAGCTCACCCAGAACCCCACGGAGCCCCACCATGAAAGACACGAATTCTTTGTCGACGGCCTCGGTTTCGCAGTACAGCATGGCCGCACGCCGGCCGCCCCATTGCCTGGTTGCCGTGGCCGTCGTGAGCGCCGCGCTGGCGCTGGCGGGTTGCGAGTCGATGAGTGCGCGCCAGCAGGGCACCGCCACCGGGGCCGGGGTCGGCGCGGTCGGCGGTGCGGTGATCGGCAGCGCCACCGGCGGCAAGGCCGGCACGGGTGCGCTGATCGGCGGCGCCGTGGGTGCGATTGCCGGCAACCTGTGGTCCAAGCGCATGGAAGACAAGCGCAAGGCGATGGAGCAGGCCAGCAGCGGCACGCCGGTGGCCATCGACCGCACGGCCGACAACCGGCTGAAGGTCAATGTGCCGAGCGACGTGTCGTTCCAGACCGGCAGTGCGACGATCCGGCCCGAGATGCGTCCGGTACTCGACGAGTTGGGTCGCAACCTGGACGGCACCATGCGCGTGACCGTGGTCGGCCACACCGACAGCACCGGCAGTGACGCCATCAACGATCCGTTGTCGCTCGAGCGGGCCGAGGCCGTGCGCGACTACCTCACCTCGCGGGGTGCCAACCGCAACCAGGTCACCGTCAGCGGGCGCGGGTCACGCGAGCCGGTGTCCACCAACAACACCGACAGCGGGCGGGCGGCCAATCGGCGGGTCGAGATCTTCCTGTCTGAACCGCAGGCCTGAGGCTTGTCAGGACAGGTGGCATTCAGCCACCTTCCTCGCCTGGCGGCGCCATGATTGCCAGTCGGTGCGTGGCGCACGCCACCCGGTCGCCCGGTCGCAACTTGCGGCCGCGGCGGCTTTCTGGTTGGCCGTTGACAGCAACAGCACCGTCTAACAGCAGGCGCTTGGCGTCGCCGCCGCTGCTGGCTGCCCCGCTGGCCTTGAGCAGTGCATCCAGCGTGATGAATCCGCCGCGCAGAATGAAGGGCTCGAAGTTGTCGGTCATCTGACGCCATTCTGGCGTGGGTCCGGCAGCTCACCGCTGGACACGAATTGACCATGCCCGGGTCGAACCCCGCCTCCTCTCCCCCATCACCGCCTTCTGGCCCCACCACTCCACCCGGCCTGCCCGGGTCGCGCGTGTTGTTGACCGTTGCATTGCTGGCGCTGGCTTTGCTGAACTGGCTGCCGCAGCTGGATCGTGTGGCCACTGACCGCATCGACAGCGGAGCCAAACGGGCACTGGCCTCGTATGCGGCAGCGCGGGCACTGGACGCGGTGGTTTCGACTGTGCAGGGCACCACGGTGGCGCTGCAACCGTTCGGCGTCGGCGTGGCGCCGGGCCAGGTGTTGGCTCCCATCAACGACCTGGTCGAACATTTCGCGGACCTGATGTTGCTGGCCAGTGTGTCGTTCGGAATTCAGCACGTGCTGGTGGCGGCGGGTGGACAGCAGGCGGTCAGGTTGGCAGTGACCGCGGTGCTGCTGGCATCCGCGGTGGCCCTGTGGTGGCGCCGGCGCGGAAAGTTGCCGTCGCATCACCCGTTGCCACGATGGCTGCGCGCGGCAGTCGTGGGTGCGCTGCTGCTGCGATTTGCGGTGCCATTGACGGTGCTGGGCAGCGACCTGGCCTTCCAGGCGGTCCTGCAGGACGATTACCGCAGCAGCCAGCGCGGTGTGCAGAGCGTGGCTGGCGAGATCGCGACGCTGGGCCCGCCGGCGACCCCCGCTGCAGGTGCCGAAGCCAGCAAGATCGAAGGCACCACCGAGCGCCTCAAGCGTTGGGCGGTGAACTTGGACGTCCGCAAGTACGTGTCGGAAGTCGGCGCTTCGGTTGAACGCGCGGTCTCGCATGTGATCCGCCTGATCGTGGTCTTCCTGCTGCAAACGCTGGTGCTGCCGGTGGCGCTGCTGTGGCTGATATGGCAGTGCGCGCGGCTGGCGCTGCAGGCGGCCATGCGGCGCTGATCGGGACCGAGCGCAACCGGGCGCAACCCGGCGCAACCGGCGGCCACTGATCGCTGCTGATCGAGCAAACACCGCGCCTGCCGTCGCTACAGTGCCGGTCATGAACCGTTTGAGCGCTTACCTGAGCCAGACCATCGGCATCGAGCCGTGGCTGGCGTCGTTGATCGTGATCGTCGTGTTGACCTTGGTCATCAACCAGATCGCGCTCCTGCTGCTGCGCAAGGCCAATGCCATCACCGACCGCACCCGCACCGTCTGGGACGACGCGCTGGTGCAGACGGCCAGCAAGCCGATCGTCTCGGTGGTCTGGCTGGCGGGCCTGGGCTACATGCTGCGGGTGATCCAGACGCAAGTGGAGCAGCCGTTCTTGG
>JBDSMV010000476.1:0-5253 GCA_039915715.1 Rubrivivax sp.
GGGTGACAAGCTCGGGGTGGGTGGTGAGTGATTCGGTGGCCAGACCGATCTCGGCCACGTCGTCCAACAACATGCGCGCCACCTGGTCGGGCACGCCCTGGTGCAGCACCACCTGCACCTTGGGGTAGCGCTTGCGCAGTGCCGCCACCGGGCCCGGCAGGAAGTAGCGCGCCTGGGTGTGGGTGGTGGCAATCGACAGCGTGCCGGCGTCCTGCTTCGAGTACTCGTCGCCGATGCGGCGCAGGTTCGCAAGCTCACCCATGATCACCTCGACCGACTTCAGCACCTGCAGGCCGGGCTCGGTGACGCGTTTGATGCGCTTGCCGTGGCGGGCGAAGATGTCCACACCCAGTTCTTCCTCCAGCTCCAGGATCGCCTTGCTGATGCCGGGTTGCGAAGTGTGAAGCGCCTTGGCCGTTTCGGTCAGGTTCAGATTGCGGCGCACGGCTTCCTGCAGGAAACGGAACTGGTGCAGGTTCATTCGGGCTCGGTTCTCTGAGCGCCGCGAGCACCCAGCGACGCGGCGGCCACTGCGGCCAGCGCATCGATCACGCCCGGGGCTTCGCCGGCGGCCGCGTGCAACTCGACCGCCATCGCCGGGTGGGCACTGCGCAACGCATCCACCAGCACCGGCAAGTCCTTGCGCACATGGCCGCCTGCGCCCAGGAACAGTGGCAGCACCTGCAGCTGGGTGCACCCCAGCGCTGCCAGCTCCGCAGCGGCAGCTGCCAGGTCCGGCGACATAAATTCCAGGAAGGCCAGCCGCACCTGCACGCCGGGTTGCAGATGACGCAGGCGCGTGGCCACGGCCTGGAACGGATCGGCCCAGCGCGGGTCGCGGGCGCCGTGCGCGAAGAGGACGATGGCTTGCATGGGTTTGCGGCGGCCCGCCAGGTCAGCGGTAACGCACCAGCCAGGTGAAAGCGGCCAACGACAACAGGCCGAACAGCACGCCCGGCATCGCGGCAGCCACCCACGGCGTCCAGCCGCGCAGCATGCCGATGTGACCCGACAGGTTGTTCAGCAGCACGAATGCAATGCCCAGCATGATGCCGCCGAAGACCTTGAAGCTGATGCCGCCAGCGCGTGCGTGCAGATACGCAAACGGCAACGCCAGCGCCATCATCACGAGGCAAGAGAAGGGGTAGAGCGCCTTGCGCCAGAAGCGTGTGCTGTAGGCCTGCGCCGACTGCGCCTGGTCGCTCAGGTGGGCGCTGTATCGGCGCAGATCCCCGGTGGTCATCGTGCTGACTGGCAGCACGGCGGCAGCCACCACGCCAGCGCGCAAGCTGCTCTTCCACTGCAGTTGGTCCAGATGCGAAAGCCGCACCGCCGGGTCTTCGCTGTGGGGGCTCGGCCAATCGGCGACATCGACATCGGAGAGTTGCCACGTGCCATCAGCGTCCACTTTGCCGGTCTTGGCCTGGGTGCGCGACAGCAGGCGCCCGTCGGGGCCGAACTCGAAGATGCGAATGCCGGCCAGCGACCCACCGGTGGTGGCCGCCGCCACGTTGACCGAATAACTGTGTTCGCCTTGCGGCGTGTCGCGCTTTTCCTTGAGCCAGGCGCCCGCCGCGCCCAGGCTCAGGCTGCCGCTGAAGCGGGCGTTGAGCAGCGCCGCCTGACGTTCGCTGGCCGGCGCCACGTAGTCGCCGATCACAAACGTCAGCACCCCGAACGCCACGCCCAGCACCCCCAACAGCCGCAACGCGCGCCACGGGCCGAGGCCGCCGGTGCGAAGGATCGTGAACTCGGACGACTGCGCCATGCGCGACAGCGAGAAGATGGTGCCGATCAGCATCGAGATCGGCAGCAGTTCATACAGGTGCGCCGGCATTTCCAGCAATGCCGCCAGCACGGCATGCCAGACCGTGCGGCCGCTTCTGCCGACGCCTTCGAGTTCGTCGACGAAATCGATGAAGAAGAACAGCGACAGGAACGCCACGGAGACGAAGGCCACCGACGCCAGGATGTCGCGGTAGAGCAGGCGGCGGATCGTCTTCATCGGTTCGTCATGCTGCGGCGCCAGCCGCTTCGCTGGCAACCCGACGACGGCCGCGGCCGAGCGCGACGACCGCGGCATGGTCGCGCCACCAGATCAGCGCCATTGCCACGACGAAAGCCAGACCGTGCAGAACCAGCAGCGCCACCCCCATCGAAACACGGCCCTCGCCAACCCACGATTGCGACAGCGTGATGAGGTTGTAGTAGATGACGAAGGTCAGCAGCGCGAACAACAGGTTCCAGTTGCTGGCGCGGCGCGGGTTGGTGGCGGCCAGCCCGATGCCCAAGAGCAGCAGGTTGGCCGCGCCCAGCAACTGCCCAAAGCGCCAGGTCAGCTCGGCCTGGTTGCGCAATGTGGGCTCGCGCACCAGGTCGGCTGTGGGTTGCGCCTTCGGGGGCCGGATCTGATCGGAGCTGACCGTGCCATCGGCGAACAGCACCCGGTACGACTCGAAGCTGGACAGCGTGCGTTCACCGGACTTGGCCGCCACGTCGTTGCGCTGCCCACGCTCGAGCACCAGGAAACGGTCGTCGCCGATGTTCTCGATACGGCCCGAACGGGCCGTGGTTACTGACTCGCCGCGGGGTTGCTGCGTCAGGATGAACACGTTGCGGGCATTGATGCCGTCGGCGCTTTCGCGTTCGACGAAGAACACGCGGTCGCCCTTGCCGGACTTCTGGAACACCCCCGGGGTGACACGCGACAGGTCCGAGCGCTTCTGATACTGATCACGCAGATCCAGGCTGTTGCGGTTGCCCCAGGGCCACACGACCAGCAACAGCGCCGCAATCACCACCAGCAGCGGCCCTGCCATGCGCAGCACCGGCCGCACGAAGCGCGCAAGGCCGATGCCGCTGGCGAACCAGATCACCATCTCGCTGTCGCGGTACATGCGGCCAATCGACACCACCACAGCGATGAACAGCGACAGCGCCATCATCGTCGGCAGGTGGCCGAGCGCCACATAACCCAGCAGCAATACGACGTCTTGCGGCGCCACCGCACCGCTGGCGGCCTGACCCACGGTGCGGATCAGGAACATCGTCAACACGATGGTCATGATCACCACCAGCGTGGCCCCGAAGCCCCGCGCCAGCTCTTTGCGCACAGTCGAATCGAATAACATCCGCGGTTCTTTTGTTCAGGCGGAATTATGGACTTCAAGACTCAGACGCCAGCCGCTTCTGCCGGAACCAGCGGGCTTGCAGGGTTGGCCACCGACGCATTGCTGGTGGTGGTGGTCGGTACCACCGCACCTTCCGACCTGGACCCGGTGCTGGCCGAGCCGTTGCGCGCAGCGCTCAAGGACGGCGACTTCGAATGCAAGGCCGGCCCGGTGCTCTACGCGCACCGCGTCGAGGGCGTCAAGGCCCAACGGGTGGCATTCGCCTGCGCGCCCGACGCCAGCCCCAAGGCCTTTCGCAAGGCGCTGACGGCCGGCATGGGGCTGTTGAAATCCGGTGGCGCCAAGAGTCTGGCGGTGGCCGTCGTCGGTGCCGCCGACCCGACCGAAGCGCAGGCTGAGACAGTGGCTGCGGCTGCGCACGACTCGGTTTATCTGTACCGCCACACCAAGCCCAGCGCCCACGCACCCTCCAAGCTCGCCAGCGTCTCGCTGGTGTGCAGCAAAGGCCAGGCGAATGCGCTCAACCGCGCCCTGCAGCGCGGCGCGGCGATCGCTGCCGGCAGCCTGCTGGCGCGTGAATGCGCCAACCGGCCGGCCAATCACTGCACGCCCACCTTCCTGGCCGAACAGGCCCAGAAGCTGGCCAAGGACCACGGCCTGAAGGTCGAGGTGCTGGAACGCAAGGACTGCGAAAAGCTTGGCATGGGTTCGTTTTTGGCGGTGGCACAGGGGTCTGACGAGCCGCCCAAGTTCATCATCGCGCGCTACAACGGCGGCGCCAAGAATGCCGCCCCGATCGTGCTGGTCGGCAAGGGCATCACCTTCGACACCGGTGGCATCTCGATCAAGCCGTCGGCCGACATGGACGAGATGAAGTACGACATGGGTGGCGCAGCCAGCGTGCTGGGCACCCTGCGGGCGGTGGCCGAGCTGAAGGTCAAGGCCAATGTGATCGGCGTCATCCCGGCCTGCGAGAACATGCCCAGCGGCAAAGCGATCAAGCCGGGTGACGTGGTCACGAGTCTCTCGGGCCAGACCATCGAGATCCTCAACACCGACGCCGAAGGGCGCCTGGTGCTGTGCGACGCGCTGACCTATGTCGAGCGTTTCAAGCCCGCGGTGGTGGTCGATATCGCCACCCTCACCGGTGCCTGCGTGGTGGCGCTGGGGCACATCCGCTCGGGTCTTTTCAGTGCCGACGACGCACTGGCCGCCGAGTTGCTTGCGGCTGGCGACGCCGCGCTCGACCCAGCCTGGCGCATGCCGCTTGACGAGGAATACGACGAAGGCCTCAAGAGCAGCTATGCCGACATGGCCAACGTCGGTTCGCGCGCGGGCGGTGCCGTCACCGCAGCGATGTTTCTCAAGCGCTACACAGCCAGGTACCCGTGGGCACACCTGGACATTGCCGGCACGGCCTGGAAGTCGGGCGCCGCCAAGGGCGCCACCGGGCGGCCGGTGCCGCTGTTGACGCACTTCGTGCTGTCGCGCGCCGGCTGACGCGGGACGTCGGGCACCGCCTCGTGTTGACCGGGGTCGAGTTCCACACCGGCATCCCAGACCCGGTCGCGTTTGTCTGCCGGCTGCTGCGCAAGGCGCAGCGGCAGGGCCATCGGGCCTGGGTCACCGCCGATCGGCAGACCCTGGCCCGGCTGGACGAGGCGCTGTGGAGTTTCGATGCCCTGTCGTTCATTCCACACGTGCGCGTCGACTTGCAGCCGTCTGGTGTCTCGGCCGACCCGGCGCGCCAGCTGCTGCTCGATCGCACCCCGATCTGGCTGGCCGAGCAAGCGGTTGCGACCGAAGACCGCAGCCTGCTTATCAATGTCGCTGCCGATGCACCCCCCGACCCGACCGATTGGCAGCGGGTGATCGAGATCGTCGCGGCCGAGGCCGAAGCCGCTGCGCGCGGACGCGCCCGGTGGCGCGCATGGCGCGACGCCGGCCTGCAGGTGATGCAGCACCGGATGGCAGCGACCGATGCCTGAATCGGTGGTTCGTCGAGTCCCCACCGCGGATCGCGTGCCGACGCTGACCGAAGTGGTGGAACTGGCCGTCCGCGACCCCGGGCCGCGGGCCATCGACACGGCGGCGCTCGTGCAGCAGGTGCTCGACGCAATGG
>JBDSMV010000480.1:0-13663 GCA_039915715.1 Rubrivivax sp.
TGGAGTACCACGAGTTCCCGGTGCCGGGCAAACTAGCCGTCACCGCCACCAAGCAGATGACCAACCAGCGCGACCTGGCGCTGGCCTACAGCCCTGGCGTGGCCGCGGCCTGCGAGGAGATCGTGGCCGACCCGGCCAACGCTTACCGCTACACCGCCCGCGGCAATCTGGTGGCGGTGGTCACCAATGGCACTGCGGTGCTGGGGCTGGGCGACATCGGCCCACTGGCAGCCAAGCCGGTGATGGAAGGCAAGGCGGTGCTGTTCAAGAAGTTCGCCGGAATCGACGTCTTCGACCTCGAAGTGGCCGAACGCGATCTGGACAAGTTGGTGGACCTGATCGCGGCGCTGGAGCCTACGTTCGGCGGCATCAACCTCGAGGACATCAAGGCGCCCGACTGCTTCTATGTCGAACGCAAGCTGCGCGAACGCATGAAGATTCCGGTCTTCCACGACGACCAGCATGGCACTGCGATCGTGGTCGGCGCGGCGCTCATGAACGCGTTGAAGGTGGTGGGCAAACCGATCGGCGAGATCAAGCTAGTCACCAGCGGCGCAGGGGCAGCAGCGCTTGCGTGTCTGGGGTTGCTGGTCAAGCTCGGGGTGCGGCGCGAGAACATCTGGGTCACCGACCTGGCCGGTGTGGTGCATCAGGGTCGGGTCGAGCTGATGGACGAAGACAAGTCGCTCTTCGCGCAGGACACCCCACACCGCAAATTGATGGACGTGTTGGCGGGTGCCGATGTGTTTCTGGGACTGTCGGCCGCCGGGGTGCTGAAGCCTGAGATGCTGGCGCAGATGGCGCCGCAACCGGTGATCTTTGCGCTGGCCAACCCGTCGCCCGAAATTTCGCCCGAACTGGCACTGGAAACCCGCCCCGACGCCATCATCGCCACCGGCCGCACCGACTACCCGAACCAGGTCAACAACGTCCTGTGCTTTCCGTACATCTTTCGTGGCGCGCTGGATTGCGGGGCCACCACCGTCACCGACGAAATGGAGATCGCTGCGGTTCATGCGATTGCCGAGTTGGCGCAGGCCGAGCAGAGCGACATCGTGGCCGCCGCTTATGTCGGTGCCACGCTGGCGTTCGGGCCGCAATACCTGATCCCCAAACCCTTCGACCACCGCTTGATGATGAAGATCGCGCCGGCGGTGGCCCAGGCGGCAGCGGACTCCGGCGTGGCCACGCGCCCGATTGCCGATCTGGACGCCTACCGCGAACGGCTGAAGAACTTCGTCTATGCGTCCGGCACAACGATGAAGCCGATCTTCGACCTGGCCAAGGCCGCCACCGCCAAGCGCGTGGCGTTTGCAGAAGGCGAAGAAGAGCGGGTGCTGCGCGCAGTGCAGGTGATCGTCGACGAAGGGCTCGCGAGGCCGACCCTGATCGGCCGCCCGGCGCAGATTGCGCGCCGCGTCGGCTTGTTCGGTCTTCGGCTGCGCGAAGGCATCGATTACGACGTGGTCGATGTCGAACAGGACCATCGCTACCGCGATTTCTGGATGACCTACCACCGCATGGCCGCCCGCAAGGGGGTCACGGTGCAGGTGGCCAAGATCGAGATGCGCCGCCGCCTGACTTTGATTGGCTCGATGCTTTTGCACAAAGGCGAGGTCGACGGATTGCTGTGCGGCACCTGGGGCACCACCGCGCAGCACCTGTTCTACATCGACCAGGTGATCGGCAAGCGCGTGGGGGGCACGCCCAGCACTGCGCAGGATGTGCGCGTCTATGCCTGCATGAACGGCCTGGTGATGCCCGGGCGGCAGGTGTTTCTGGTCGATACCCATGTCAATGCCGACCCCAGCGCCGAAGAGTTGTGCGAGATCACCGTGATGGCGGCCGAAGAGATGATGCGTTTTGGCATCGAGCCGCGAGCGGCGCTGCTGTCGCATTCCAATTTCGGCACCAGCACCCTGCCCAGCGCCTTGAAAATGCGCCGCACGCTCTCGCTGCTGCGTGAACAGGCGCCGTGGCTGGAAGTCGACGGCGAGATGCATGGCGACCTGGCGCTGGACGCTGCGGCGCGCGCCAAGGTCATGCCCGACAGCGCATTGACCGGCGAGGCCAACCTGCTGGTGTTTCCCGACATCGACTCGGCCAACATCGCCTACAACTTGCTCAAGACCGCGGCCGGGGGCGGCATCGCGATTGGACCGGTGTTGCTGGGTGCCGACAAGCCGGTGCATGTGCTGACCCCCTCGGCCACCGTGCGGCGCATCGTCAACATGACGGCCTTGACCGTGGCCGACGCCGAAGCGGTGCGCAAATTGGCAGAGGCCGGCCGCGACGGTGCCGGATTGCCACTGCCACGCTGAAGGTCGCGCGGGTCTGCCTATGTGTGAGCGCCCACTGACAAAACGCTCCGGATTGCCCCATGGTTGGGCACCGACTTGAGTTTTGGAGGGGATCCGGCTAAACTCTCGGATCGCTTTTTTCAGGGTTAACCCGTGTTTTTGACCGGTTCTGCATCTTCGAAAGGCTCCTGCGACGGGGTCCTGCGGCACAGGTTCGGGAAGGGTGGCCAAATTCCAGGTTGCGCAGGTCCGGTGGCCGGCGGGTGGGGGGTTGGAGCTGGCTGCGCTGGGTTGCTGGCGGCGATTGTTGTTTTCGCTGGACCGGTTGCAGCTCGGGACTCCCATGATGCAAGTGGGTCGCAAGCCCGCCCGCGTGCGGTGGCTACGGTGTCGGGGGTGTCGCTGGCAGCATTGCCTCCGGAGGCCCGCGCCACGCACGAACTGATTGTGAGAGGCGGGCCGTTTCCGTACCCGAAGGACGCCGCGGTGTTCGGCAACCGCGAACGCCTGCTGCCGCAGCGCCAGCGGGGCTATTACCTCGAATACACGGTGCCCACGCCGGGTGCCCATGACCGTGGCGCGCGGCGCATGGTTTGCGGCGGCCAGCCACGCAACCGGCCCGCCACTTGTTTCTACTCCAACGATCACTACGCCAGTTTCAGACCGATCCAGCCATGATCACCACTGGCCTTCAGCTTTCTCAAACCTTCAGTCCCGCAAGGAGGACCGCGACCATGGAGTTGCAGACCATCCGCCCGAATCTCGTGCAGGCCATCCGGGCCTACCGCGTCGACGACCTGATGCAGGCGGCGCAGACTTCGGGCCAACATTTCTTGTACGCCAATCTGTTGGCCGCGCAGTCGAAACAGGAGGTGCTGGAAGGCATCGCCGAGGCGTTCCAGTTTCCGATGCATTTCGGCAAGAACCTGGATGCGCTGTTCGATTGCATGACCGACCTGGTCAGCAAGTCCGGCCAGCAACCGGGGTTCGTCGTGGTGCTGGAGCAGTTGCCCGACAACTCGCGTTTCGACCGCGAAGCCCGCGAGCAGTTGTTGGAAGCGTTTCGTGATGCCGCCGAGTTCTGGGCCGAGCGACGAATACCGTTTCGATGTTTCTATTCTTTTCAGTAGCCCGCTCCCAGGAAAATGGGTCATGGGAGCGGGCTACGGAGATGACCCCAGCAGCACCGGTGAAGGCACCGGTCAAGGTGGTGCCGAAGAACGGCACCAATCCAAACTTCGGCATGAACATGCCGATGATGAGCAGCGCTTTCGACACCGCAGCCTGGCGCAACGCCGCTTGATGCCGAGCTGACGGTGGCAGGTTTGTTGGCCGGCCACGCTGCCGACCAGAGGTTCGATCCGAAGGGCTCCCCGCTTCAGGCAGGGAGCCCTTTGCTCGCGGGAGCCCGCGCCAGCGCGAGGTACTCGGCCACCGGCACTTCCTCGGCGCGGCGCTGCAGGTCGAACGCGATACCGACCTGTTGCTGCTCGATCCAGCGCCCCAAGGTGTGCCGCAGCAGCTTGCGCCGCTGCGAAAACGCCACCGTCACCAGCTCCCCCAGACGTACCGCATCGACGCTGGATGCCGCAGCCGCCAGCGGCACCATGCGAACCACGGCCGATGACACGCGTGGCGGCGGGTCGAAGGCTTCGGGTCCCACGTCCAGCACCGGCTCGATCCGGTAGCGCCACTGCAGCATCACCGAAAGCCGGCCATAGGTCTTGCTCCCCGGGCCGGCTGCCATGCGGTCGACGACCTCTTTCTGTAGCATGAAATGCTGGTCGAGGATGCACGCGGCATGCGTCAGCAGGTGGAACAGGATCGGCGTCGAGATGTTGTAGGGCAGGTTGCCCACCACCCGCAACGGTTGCCCGGCCGTGCGCGACAGGGCCGTGAAATCGACGTTCAACACATCGGCCTCGACCACGGTCAGCGCGGCCTGACGCCGCAGCCGGGCGGCCAGGTCACGGTCGAGCTCGATCACGGTCAAGGCGGTGCAGCGCGCCAGCAGCGGGCTGGTGAGGGCGCCCAGACCGGGGCCGATTTCGACCAGCGCCTGCCCCGGCGCTGGCGCGATGGCGTCGACGATGCTGTCGACCACGCGCTCGTCGACCAGAAAGTGCTGGCCAAAGCGTTTGCGTGCGATGTGGCTCAACGGGTCAGGGCGGCGACCCGCCCGCAGCCGTCAGGCCGGCGGCTCGCGGTATTCGACATAGGCTCGGGACCGCAACTCGCGCGTCCAGTCCTGATAGGCCTGCTCGAAGCGCTTTTCTCGCAGCACATTGCGCGCCTGTTCGCGCAGCTGGCGTGTGTCGAGCGCGGCCTGACGCCGCTCCAGCACCTGGATCAGGTGCACGCCGAAGCGCGACACCACCGGCGCCGAGATGCCACCGATCGGCACCGCGTTCATCGCGGTTTCGAACTCCGGCACCGTGGTGCCGGGCGATGACCAACCCAGGTCGCCTCCGGCCGCAGCACTGCCGTCTTCGCTGTAGCGACGAGCGATGTCCTCGAAGGTGGCTTTGCCGCTCTCGATCTGCTGGCGGTATTCGGCCAGGCGCTTGGTTGCCACCTCGGCGGTCAATTCCGGCCCGGTGCGCAGCAACACATGGCGGGCACGGGTCTGGGTGATGGCGCCGAGCTTGGGCTCGTCGCGCGCCAGCAGCTTCAGCACATGGAAACCGGCGCCGGTGCGAAGCAACTCGGGTGCGACCTCGCCGGGCTTGAGGGTCTTGATGGCGCTGACGAACACATCGGGCAGGCGCGATGCCGGCCGCAGGCCGATCTCGCCACCCTTTTCGCGGTTGCCGTCGGTCGACAACTCCAGCGCCACGGCGGCGAACGGCTCGCCACCATGCACCCGCGCCAAGGCGCGCTCGGCGACTTGGCGGCGCGCCGCGATCGTGGCCGGATCGGCGTTCTCGGCCACGCTGACGAGGATCTGCGCGATGTTCAACTCGGCCTCGGACCCGAGCGCAGCGCGCTGGTCGGCCAGCTGCTTGTCGATGTCTTCGTCGCTGATCTTGATGCGCTGGTAGACCTCGCGTTCGCGCATGCGCTCGATCATCATCTGGTCGCGCACGTTGACTCGAAAACGACCGTAGTCGGTGCCCTCGGCCGCCAGCCGATCGCGCAGTTGCGGCAGCGTGATCTGGTTCTGCAGCGCGATGCTTTGCACGGCGCGGTCGACGTCGCTGTCATCGATGCGCATGCCGCTCTCACGCGCCGCGCTGAGCATCACGCGCTCGTCGATCAACGCGTCCAGCGCCAGCTTGCGCATGTCGGGCTCGGGCGGCAGCCGTGCGCCCCGGCCCACATCGGCCATCGCGCGCTGCAGACGGCGGTCGACCTCTCCGGCCGTCACGACTTCCTGGTTCACGACCACTGCGATGTGGTCCCCGTTGCGCAGTGCGTCGCGCACGCTGGCGCCGGTTCCCGCGCCCTGCGCCGCTACCGGCCAGGGCGTGGCCGCACAAACACACGCGGCCAGGGCCGCCAGCACCATCGGCTGCCAGCGCCAAGAACCCGCAGGCCGGAGTCCATCGCACGCGCCCGCACGCTCGTCCCACAGGGGCGGCTTGGAGGTCCGGGCGGCCGTTGGCTTTCTCATGTCAGGGTGCGGCAAATTCGGGAGAGTGCGGTGGTCGGGGCTGCAGTCCGCAAACCTCAGTCCTGGAAAGGCAGGGCCGCGGTGCGTTCCTCACGCAGCAATCGATAACCGGGGATATTGTCCTTCAAGACCTTCAGCGGGTTCGACCCGAGGCGCGACAGGCCGATCAGCTCCAGCTGCACCATCAAGCGCGTGGTGGCCTCGCTTCTGCCCGTCGACAGGCGTTCGGCAACCACGCGCCCGATCCAGCAGCCGGCGTCGTATTCGGCACCCAGCACCGAGTCGGTGATGCGGCTGTCCTTCAAGCTGTAGTTGACCCGTCCAACCGCATACCAGCTGCCCTTGCAACTGCCATCGGCCACGCCCCGCAGCGCGGTGTCTGGGTTGCCCCAGACCGGCCACTGCCAGGCCACTTCCAGTTGTTCGTTGAGCCCCCGTGCCAGACGGTAGTTGACGCTGACGGTTCGAAAGGGCCCCGGTGCATAGCGCACCCCCACGATCGATCGCACCGAGCGTTTCAAATCGGGGCTGTACTGGATCGCGGCGTCGAAATTCCACTTCGGCAACAAGCTGGTCGACCCCAGCAGCAGCGCATCGGAGAAGCGTTGCGAGAAGGGTTCGCCGCCCGGTGTGCCATCGGCCTGCGGCGTGATGCGCTGGGTTTCGAACAGCACCCGTTGCACCACACCCAGCCGCAGCGCTTCGGCGCCGGTGGAAGCGTCCAGATAGCGCGTCGTCACCCCGACGGTCAGCTGGTTGGCGTCTGCCACGCGGTCGATGCCCGAGAAGCTGTTGTTGCTGTAGATCGAGTTGAAGTTGAAGTCTTTGGCGGCCGAGTCGTAGTTGGGCAACCCGCTCTGGTCGACGAACGGCGTGCGCACATACAAGAGCCGTGGCTCCAGCGTCTGTTCGAACGCACGGCCGAAGAGCTGCGTCGGGCGTTCGAAGCGCATGCCGCTGTCGATGCTGATCGTCGGTACCGTACGCGACTCGCGCCGCTTGCGGTCGTCCACGGTGCCGTTGCGGGCGGTGTCGCTGTCGATGCCGTAGCTGGCTGAATTGACGCTCACCTGCGGCACCACCCACCAGCCGGCGCCCCGCACCGGGCGACTCAGGTTGGCCAGCAGGTGCACCCGGTCGCCGCCTTCGCGGCCGTCGCGTGCCTGCTCGCCCGAGGGCAGCGTGAAGCGGTTGTATTCGGTCTGGGCGCCGTAGACCCAGCCTTGAGTCGCTCCATTGAATTGCACCCCGACCTGGGGCGTGCGCTCATAGGGCGCCACCACGATCAGGTCCGATGCCTGCAAGGCCTGCCACTGCAGCACGCGGGCATAGGCCAACCCTTCACCGCTCAACCAGCCGCCGAGCCGACCGGCCGATGGTGACAGCGAAAACGGTTGCTCAAGCGCAGCGCGCAGCGGCAGCAAGCGCGGTGTGAAGCTGCGCGTGGACCCCGGGAAGTCCTTCCACCACGAATCGTCGGACACCCGTGTCAGGTCGACGGCATAGCGCGTGGCCAGCCGCGGGTCGGTGCCGATCTGTCCCGCATGGGTCCAGGTGACGGCATCGCGCGAACTGCCGGTGATGCGGTCGTGTGGCAGCCAGTCGATGCGCACGGCTCCGCTGTCGGCGGGCTGCAGATAACGGAATTCGGTATCGAGCGCCGGGCCTCGGCGGGTCAGCAGCCGCGGCGTCAGCGTGGCGTCGCGGTTCGGCGCGATGTTCCAGTAGAACGGCACCGACACCTCGACCCCGCTTTTCGAGTCGGTGGAGATCGACGGCGGCAGCCAGCCGGTCTTGCGGGCATCCGACAACGGAAAGCTCAGTGTGGGCAGCGCCAGGATCGGCACCCCCAGAAAGCGCAACACGGCGTTCTTGGCCACGCCTTCATTGGCGTCCAGGTCCAGATCGACACGCTCGGCCTTCAGGATCCAGTCGGGCGGCAGCGGGCCCTCGCGCGGGCAACTGGTGTACTCGGCACGAACGGCAGTGAAGCGGGCGTTGTCGATGAAATCGATGCGTTCGGCGCGGCCGCCCGATCCGAGCTTCGTGAACTCGAATGTCGGCTGCCTGAAGAAGCCTTCGAAGCGCTGCAGGCGCAGCTGCAGTTCGGGACCGGTGTAGACCGCGCCGTCGCGCTGCACCCGCACTTGCCCGACAGCGCTGGCCAGATCGAGCGGGTTCTCGTAGGCCAGCCGGTCGGCGGTGATCAGAAGCCCGCCGCGGCGGAACTCGGCATCGCCCTCGGCGATGGTTTCGATGTCCGGGGTGCTCTGGATGCGCTGCGCCCGCAGGATGATCGGCAGCTGCCGTGCCGCCTCGCCGGTCGGCGCCGGGCGCAGCGACAGACTCGGCCTCAAGGGTTGAACCCGGGGCCGCTGAGGCGGAGCGGACGCGGCCGCATCGGTCGGCGACAAAGGCACCGCCGCGTCTGCGCCGGCGGCCGCACCGGTGCGCAGCAGGGCCGCTGCGACGGCCAGCAAGAGATGTCGCGGCAAGGTCAAACGCGTTCGAGGTGGTCGGGAGCGCTGGCGCGCAGACGGCGCCGAAGTGGCCTTGGCCACCGGCGCCCGGAGCAACCCGCCAGACACCGCCATTGGGGTGCGATCACCACCAGGGTCGGCCGCACAGCGGGGATCAGGTTCGATTCATTATCCATGAGCCCCGTCGCCGGCCGGGGGGCCGGTGCCCGCTGCGGCGGCCAGCCACGGGTCGTGATCGTGTCCCCCGAACACCGACAGCAGGAAGTCCAGGAACGCCCGCGTGCGCGCCGGCAGATGGCGGCGCGACGGCATGCCGGCCCACAACGAAATGCTGAACAGGTGCCAGCCCGGCAGCGCCCGTTCCAGGCTGCCATTCAACAGCGCAGTTTCGATCACGAACGACGGCAGCCCCACGATGCCCAAACCGTTCAGCGCCGCCGCATAGAGGGTGTCGGAGTGCTCGCTGGAGATGGCGGGGCGGCGCACTGGGCTGATGGTGACGCTGCCCGCATCGTCATCACCTGCGGCCTCGTCCGAGTCTGGCACGATCGGCGTCGCAGAGTCGGGCCTGAAGACCAACGGCTGCAGCGCTGCGCCGGGAGGCATCAGCACATCGTGCTCGGTCAGTTGGCTGGGGTGATGCGGACGACCCCGACGCTGCAGATAGGCCGGCGCCGCGCACACCACCACTTCGGAGCGCGCCAGCATCCGGGCCACGAACTCGCCATCGGGTGCGGTGCGGCGGGTGAAAAGGGTCAGATCGAAAGCATCGTCGACGGTTTCGATGGGCCCGCTGCTGCTGATCTCCAGCGTCACCTGCGGGTGTGCGCCATGAAACGCCGGCAGGTGCTTGGCCAACTGGTGCACCGCGACCGCGGGCGAGCACCGCACGCGCAGGTGGCCTTGCACGAGCCGCGTGTCGTCACTGGCCACCGCTTCCGATTCGTCGATGTCGGTGAGGATCGTGCGCACCCGCTCCAGGTAGCGGGCACCGATCTCCGTCAATGCCAGCTGGCGCGTGCTGCGGTTCAGCAGCCGGGCGCCAAGGTAATGTTCCAGATCGGCCACGGCACGCGTGACCACTGCTGGCGCCAGCGTCAGGGCCCGAGCCGCGCGAGCAAAGCCGCCTTCGTCGACGACGCTTGCAAAGATCCGCATCGAGCGCAGTTGATCCATCGATTGTTCCGATTCATGCAACGGTGCATTGCCAATGGCCGGGCTGTTGATGCGGCCGGTTGGGCCTAATCTGCATTCCAACGCGGGTTAACCCGCGTCTGCAAGGCGACCCGAAGCATGCAGAGATGCAAATCCTTTCGAGCACCTGTTCGTTTTTGTCAATTATCTGATCGGAGTTCATTCATGAAGACCTTCCAACTCATCGCCCTCGCAACCCTGACGCTCGCGGGTGCCGCGGCCCGTGCCGACGACCCGACCGTGGTGGTCGACCACTTCCAGCCCGGTCTCACGCGTGCCGAAGTCAAGTCCGGGGTGGTCGAGGCCCATCGATCCGGGGTGCTCGACTTCGCGCCGGAAATCGGCAGCCGGGTGGTGGTGAGCCCCGATGCGCCCCAGAGCACGCTGACCCGTGCAGAAGTCCGCCAACAGGCGATCGAAGCGCAACGCGGCTTGCCGATCCTCTACCCGCTGGCCTGATCCGGCACGTGCAGGCTGCGACAATCCGCAGCCTGCAGTTGTCAATCGACCGCCCGTCGCCGCTCCGGTGCCGGGCGGTCGTCGTTTTCGATGTTTGCCTTCTTCGAATCCCGCATCCGTCCGACCGCGGTGGCCGGCAGTGCGCCGCCGCCGGGGCTGCTGGCGTTCTACTGGCACTTCGTGCGCCAGACGCGCGGCTTGTTCGGCGCCATGTTCGCGACCGGCTTGGCGGTGGCGCTGATCGACACCCTGATCCCCGTCTTCATCGGCCGCCTGGTGCGCTTGATGGAAGCCACCGACCGCGCCGCGGTGCTGGCGGCTGCGATGCCGGCGTTGATCGGCATGGCGGTGCTGATCCTGCTGGGTCGCCCGCTGGCGCTGCTGGTCGACAGCCTGGTGCGCAACAACGCGGTGGTGCCCGGGGTCACGAGCCTGATCCGCTGGCAGAGCCACTGGCATGTGGTGCGGCAGAGCTGGCCGTTCTTCCAGAACGACTTCGCCGGGCGCATCGCCAACCGCGTGATGCAAACCGGCAATGCGGTGCGCGAATGCGTGGTGTCGTCGATCCGCGCGGTTTGGTACATCGTCGTCTACGGTTTGTCGGCTCTGGTGTTGATGAGCCTGGCCGACTGGCGCCTGGCGGTGCCGACCGCGCTGTGGTTTGCGGGCTATGTGTTCTTCCTGCGCCATTTCGTGCCGAAGATGCGCGACCTGGCCAAGGTCAGCAGCGAGTTGCGCAGCATGGTGATGGGTCGCGTGGTCGACAGCTACACCAACATCCTGACCGTCAAGCTGTTCGCCCGTGCCCGCGACGAGGACGCCTATGTGCGCGAGGTGGTCGAAGAGCACACCGCCGCCATCCGCGCCCACATGCGCCTCATCACCACCTTCATGACCACGCTGTCGGCGCTCAACGCGCTGCTGTTGGTCAGTACCGCAGCGATCGGCATCACGCTGTGGGGCCAGGGCGAGATCGATGCCGGCACGGTGGCAACCGCATTGCCGCTGGCGTGGACGATCGCAAACGTGGCCGGCTGGGTCAGCTGGGAAGTGACCGGCATCTTCGAGAACATCGGCGTGGTGCAGGAAGGCATGGAAACCATCGCCGTGCCGCATGGCATGACCGACGCCCCCGGCGCGCGCGACCTGCAGATCAAGGCCGCACCCGCGGGCGGTGAGATCCGCTTCGAGCACCTGTCGTTCACCTATGGCCGCAGCGACGGCCTCAAGGTGCTGGACGACCTGAACCTGGTGATCCGGCCCGGTGAACGCGTCGGGCTGGTCGGAAGGTCGGGCGCCGGCAAGAGCACGCTGGTGAACCTGCTGCTGCGCTTTCACGATCTGGAGCAGGGCAGCCTGCGCATCGACGGCCACGATGTGCGCGAGTTGTCGCAGGAAAGTTTGCGGTCGGCCATCGGCATGGTGACGCAGGACACCTCGCTCCTGCACCGCTCGATCGCACAGAACATCGGCTATGGCCGCCCCGATGCGACGCTGGACGAGATCGTTGCCGCGGCCAGGAAAGCGCAAGCGCACGAGTTCATCCTCGGGCTGCAAGACTGGAAGGGCCGCACCGGCTACGACGCCCATGTCGGCGAGCGCGGCGTCAAGCTCAGTGGCGGGCAGCGCCAGCGTGTGGCGATCGCGCGGGTGGTGCTGAAGGACGCGCCAATCCTGGTGCTGGACGAAGCCACCAGTGCGCTCGACAGCGAAGTCGAGATCGCGATCCAGAGCCAGCTGTTGGGGCTGATGGAAGGCAAGACCGTGATCGCCATCGCCCACCGCTTGAGCACCATCGCCCGCATGGACCGGCTGATTGTGCTCGACCGCGGGCGCATCGTCGAGCAGGGCACCCATGCCGAACTGCTGGCCAGCAGCGGGCACTATGCCAAGCTGTGGTCGCACCAGAGCGGCGGCTTCCTGCCCGATCAAATCGACGGTGCGACGACCGCTGCGGCTTGAACGCGCTCCGAACCTTCAGAACTCCCACGTCAGCGCTCGAACCCTGCAGCCCATGGACATCCTTGCCTTCCTGATCGACTTCATCGTCCATGTCGACCTGCATCTGGCGAGCTTCGTGGCGGCGTATGGCGCCTGGGTCTACGCTTTGTTGTTCGCGATCATCTTCGTCGAAACCGGGCTGGTGGTGATGCCGTTTCTGCCCGGTGATTCGCTGCTGTTCGTGGTCGGTGCGCTGTGCGGGGTCGGGCTGATGAGCCTGCCGCTGTCGATGGCGTTGCTGACGGCTGCAGCCATCCTCGGCAACCAGACGAACTATGCAATCGGCCGGCATTTCGGCCCGCGGGTGTTCGCATGGCCGAACTCGCGCTGGTTCAACCGCCAGGCGTTCGACCGCATGCATGCCTTCTACGAGCAGTACGGCGGGGTGACGATCGTCGGCGCGCGCTTCATGCCGTTCCTGCGCACCTTCGCGCCGTTCGTGGCTGGCGTGGCACAGATGACGCGCGCCAAGTTCACCTTCTACGACGTCGCCGGCGGCGCGCTGTGGGTGGTCAGCATCACGCTGGCGGGCTACCTGTTCGGCAACGTGCCCTGGGTCAAGGCCAACCTGTCTTACATCATCTGGGCAATGATCGGCCTGCCCGGGTTGATCGTGCTGTTCGGCTTGCTGAAGTCACGCCTGTCGCCTGGCGCTGCCGAGCCGCATTGAGGCCGAAGGGCACGCGGCCCGGCGCCGAAGTCAGGGGCAGGCCGCGATCACTTGCCCCACCGCCGCCGTCAGCTTCTTGCCGTAAGGCACATGCAGGAATTCGTTGGGGCCATGGGCATTGCTCTTCGGCCCCAGCACCCCGCACACCAGCATCTGCGCTTTCGGGAAGCCCTTGGCCAACATGCTCATCAACGGGATCGTGCCGCCCTGGCCGATGTAGCCCAGCGGCGCGCCGAAATGCGCGGTCGACGCCGCATTCAGCGCCTGTTCCAGCCACGGCGCCAGCTCCGGCGCATTCCACCCATTGGCACCGAGCGCACCCGCGCGGCCATCGGCATGAAAGGTCACTTTGGCGTTGTACGGCGCGTTGTCTTCCAGCAAGGTCTTCAGCCGCTGGCTGGCTTCGTTGCCATCGACCAGGGGTGGCAGCCGCAGCGACAGCTTGAACGAGGTGTGCGGGCGCAGCACGTTGCCGGCGCTCCTCATTTCCGGAAAGCCGTCGACGCCCGTCACGCTGAGCGTCGGCCGCCAGGTTCGGTTCAGCAGCGCTTCGACCGGGTCGGTGGTCACGGGCAATGAAGCGCCGCCGTCGGCACCACAGGCCCACGGGTAGCGCTTCCAGACCTCGTCTTTCAGGATCGACGCGGTTTCTTCGGCCTGGCGCTTGCGGCTGACCGGGATCTCGCAATGGAAGCTCTGCGGCAGCAGGTCACCGGTCTTGCTGTCTTCCAGCCGGTCGAGCACATGGCGCAGGATGCGAAAGCTGCTGGGCACCACGCCGCTGGCGTCGCCGGAGTGAACACCTTCGCTCAGGATTTCGACCTTCAGCATCCCGCTGACCATGCCACGCAGACTGGTGGTTAGCCACAGTTGGTCGTAGTTGCCGGCGCCGCTGTCCAGGCACACCACGAGGCCGATGTGGCCGAGCTTGGGCTTCAGCGCTTCG